>NZ_BAAAEP010000028.1:0-62192 GCF_039523075.1 Caenispirillum bisanense | reverse complement strand
GCAGCTGCGGCTGGTCGAACGCCCGGACCTGCCGGCGGAGCGGGTCGAGATCGTGTCGCTGTCGTCGTCTTCCCGTTGATCCTGCAAGAGAGCCTGCCGTGTCCGCACCTGTCGAAGCCGCCCGCGTCGCCACCGCCCACTGCCCCATCTGCGGCAAGCCGACGGAAGCCCGCTACCGCCCGTTCTGTTCCCGCCGCTGCGCCGACGTCGACCTCAACCGCTGGCTGGGCGGCGCCTACCGGGTGCCGACCGACGAGCCGCCGCCCGAAGGCTACGTCCCCGAACCCGACGAACAGGGCTGACAAAAAAGTGTTTTTTTGTGCTGGACAAGGGGATGCGGGTTCCGTATAAAGCCGACCTCACGACGTTACGGCGTCAAGTGCCCAGGTAGCTCAGCTGGTAGAGCAGGGGATTGAAAATCCCCGTGTCGGCGGTTCGATTCCGTCCCTGGGCACCATTCTCTTTCCGACCCGGCGTCGGACTGCAGCCGCTCCTCGGCAACGGGAGCGGCTTTTTGCTGTCTGGTGTTCGGGACGGCACGGCACCGGGCAGGTGCCGGTCCCGCCAGGTCCCGCCCGGTGCCGTGCCGGTCAGCCGTCGTGCATGAGGGCGCGGTAGGCCATCTGGTCGTCGTAGAGGCGCTGGAACACCCGGTACTTGTGGTCGTGGTAGGCGCGCGCCGGTCCCTCGGCGGCGGCGATGACGCGGCCGGCGCGGCTCATGGCGGCCATGGCGGCGGGGATGTCGGGCCACGCCCCGGCCGCCACCGCCCCCAGCACCGCCGAGCCCAGCAGCACCGCTTCCGGTTCCTCCGGCAGCACCACGGCGCAGCCGGTGGCGTCGGCATGGGCCTGCAGGAATACCGGGTTCTTGGTGCCGCCGCCGCAGGCGAGCACGGTGTCGATGGCATAGCCGGCGCGGTTCATGGCCTCGATGATGTGGCGGGTGCCGTAGGCGATGGCCTGCACGGTGGCCAGGTAGAGCCGCGCCAGGTCGTCGACGCTGTCCGACAGCCGCAGCCCGCTGACCATGCCGCGCAGGGTGGCATCGGCGCGCGGCGAGCGGTTGCCGTGGAAGTAGGGCAGGACGTGCAGGTCGGCGGTCAGCTCCGCCACCGCCACGCCCTCGTGCGCCGCGAGGGCGGCCAGATGCTCGTTCAGAAGCTGGTAGACGGTGACGCCGGAGCGCTCCGCCGCCGTCGCCAGGTCGGCGTGGCGGGGGTGGCCCTGCACCACATGGTCGACCAGGGCCCCGGTGGCCGACTGGCCGCCTTCCGCCAGCCACAGGCCGGGCACCATGGCCGACCAGTAGGGCCCCCACACGCCGGGAATGAAGCGCGGGGCGCCGGTGCTGACCGCCATGTGGCAGCTGGAGGTGCCGCCGATCAGGGCCAGCCGGCGGTCGAAATCCACCCGCCCGCATTCCGGCACGGCGGCGCCGATCACCCCGATGCCGCCGGCATGGGCGTCGATCATGGAGGTGCCGACGGCGATGCCGGCCGGCAGCCCCAGGTCCGCCGCCGCCTGCGGCGACAGGCCGCCGGCGATGGCGCTGCCGACGGCGCCCACGTCGGTGCCGATGCGGGCATGGCCCTCGTCCACCAGATCGCCGAGGCCGACGGCGCGCAGGTAGTCGTCGTCCCAGCGCCCTTCGTGGCCGAGGTAGGTCCACTTGCACACCAGCGAGCACAGCGACCGCCGCAGCGACCCGGTGGCGCGCCAGGTGAGGAAGTCGGGCAGGTCGAAGAAATGCGCCGCCCGCCGCCACGCCTGCGGCAGATGGGTCTTCAGCCACAGCAGCTTGGGCGTCTGCATCTCCGGCGACAGGCGCCCGCCGACGTAGCGCAGCACCTCGTGGTCGCCGGCATTGATGCGCTCGGTCTGGGCGATGGCGCGGTGGTCCATCCAGACGATGACGTTGCGGGCATCGTCGCCGCCGGGGTCGACGCTGACCGGCTTGCCGGCGGCGTCCACCACCACCAGCGAGCAGGTGGCGTCGAAGCCGATGCCGACCACCTGCGGCGCCTCGGCGCAGGCGGCCAGGGCCTCGCGCACGGCGGCGCAGACGGCGGCCCAGATGTCGTCGGAGGATTGTTCCGCCCACTCCGGTTCCGGCCGCCACAGGCGGATCGGCCGCACCGCCGCCGCCAGCCGGCGGCCTTCAAGGGTGAAGATGCCGGCGCGGGCGCTGCCGGTTCCGACGTCCACTCCGATGACGGCGGGCTGCATCGCGGTGTCTCCTTGCAGACGGCCCTGGACCTGCTCCGCCCGGCCTCAGGCGGGCTGGCGGCCGGTGTCGAGGCTGGCGCAGAAGGCGTCGAAGGCCTGCTGCGTGGCATAGGACTTCTGCGTCCCCGGTTTGGTGATGCTGTCGGCGGCATAGCGCACGGCCTTGTGCAGCGCCGCGTCGAGGTCGCGGGTGGCGACGTAGTAGCGGGCGAAGCTGCCGATGAAGGCATCGCCGGCGCCGGTGGTGTCCACCGGCTGCACCCGCACCGGCTCGATGCGGCGGGTGGCCTCGCCGGCGGTGACCAGCAGGGCGCCGCGCGCCCCCAGGGTGACGATGACGGTGCGGATGCCGCGCGCCACCAGGGTGCGGGCGGCGGCCTCGGCCTCCGCCTCCGACGTCACCGGCAGGCCGGTGATGGTCGCCAACTCGGTCTGGTTGGGGACGAAGAAGGTCACCGTCTCGATGCGCGCCGGGTCGAGCAGCGGGTCGGCCGGGGCCGGGTTGAGCAGCGTCTCGATGCCGTGGCGGGCGCCGAAGTCGATGGTGTGGTAGACCGTCTCCAGCGGCACTTCCAGCTGCATGACGATCAGGTCGCACTCCTTCAGCGCCTCCGCCGCGCGGTCGACGTCGGCGGGGGAGAGCAGGGCATTGGCGCCCTTGACGATGAGGATGCTGTTCTCGCCCGACGGCTCCACGAAGATGGGGGCGACGCCGCTGGAGGTGCCGGGCACCCGCTCCACGAAGCGGGTGTCGATGCCCGAGGCCTCGAAGTTGCGGATGGTGTTGTCGGCGAAGATGTCGTCGCCGACCTTGGTGACCATCATCACCTCCGCCCCCAGGCGTGCCGCCGCGATGGCCTGGTTGGCGCCCTTGCCGCCGCAGCCCATTTCGAAGCGCGGCGCCTCGATGGTTTCGCCGGGGCCCGGCATGCGGGCGGTGTAGGTGATGAGGTCGACCATGTTGCTGCCGACCACGGCGATCTTGCCGGACATGGCCTTCTCCTTCGTCTGGCGGCGGGCCGCGCCGGGGCGGCGCCGCGATGGGGTGTCGGTCACAGGGCGCGGATGGCGGCTTCGGCGGCCTCGGCCTCGGCGGCGGTCAGGTAGCCGAGGCGGACGGAGAACCGCCGCGTCTGCCCGCCGGCCAGGGTCTGCACGTTGCCCTTGGCCTTCTCGGCGGCGTAGCCCTCGGGCTCGCAGGTGGAGGGCAGGGCGAAGGCGTTGACCTTCTGGTCGCTGTTGACCAGCACCCAGCGCACCGTCTTCGGGAAGTCGCGCACGTCGTAGGCGATGTGGAAGGCATCGCCCTCGCGCCGCCGCGCCATCAGGGCGGTGCGGCCGTCGGCGCCGCTGCGCAGGCCGCGGATGTAGAACACCTGTTCGGGGTCGTAGCGGGCCGGCTCGTCCAGCACCTCCATCACTGCCGGGTCGCGCGCCAGGGCGTCGAGCAGGGCGTCGTAGGCCTCGCTGCGCGGCACATGGGCCGGCACCTGGGTGCGGACGACGGTGGCCTCGGGCGTGAAGGGGGCCGGCTGGACGATGCGGGCGCCGTCGCAGAAGGCGAAGTTGACGTGGCACATGTACATGAGGTCCATGGCCGCGCCGGACAGGTTCTCCACCGCCATCTCGATGTCGAACAGGGCGCTGTCGGGCCGCAGCACCACCCGCGGCCGCGCCATGTAGTGGGCGCCGAAGCCCATCACGTATTCCCGCCGGCCGGACAGGGCGAGGAACGGCCCTTCGGCATCGCGGCCGAGTTCAAGGGCGGCGGCGTCCATGGGGGCGCAGGGCATCTCGCCGTGCAGGGGGTGGCTGTCCTGCGGGCCGGGGCAGCCGTTGCGCAGCAGGCCGGAATGGAAGGCGAAGCAGCCGTAGGTGCCGACGATGACGTCGGCCGGGCGCGGCATGTCGAACATGTTGGCCATGGTCAGGTCGACGCCGTCGAACACGGCATCCCAGATCATCTGGCCGAAGTAGGGCAGCACCACCAGATGGCCGCGCCGGTTGGTCAGGCGCACCGCCTCGATGCCGCTGTCGTAGCGGAACAGGCTGGCGGTCAGGCCGTCGGCCTCGACCAGCACGCGCTCGGGCTCGTCGAAGAAGCTGCGGCGCAGGGCGATGGTGGTGGTGGTGTGGTCGCGGTCGCTCATGGTGTCCTCCCCCGTCCCGTCAGCGGGTGCGGTTCTTGAAGGCATTGATGGCGATCACCAGGAGCAGGAAGGCGCCCCAGATGAAGTCGATCAGGTGGTTGGAGAAACGCAGGATCTGGAAGCCGCTGGCCAGCAGCATCAGCGCCACCACGGCGATGGAGATGCCGAGCACCGTGCCCTTGCCGCCGGCCGGGTTGGTGCCGCCGAGCACCGCGATCAGCACCGCCTGCAGCAGGTAGGAGGTGCCGTAGTCCGACTTGGCGGCGTTGGTGCGGCCCGACAGGATGATGCCGGCCACCGACGCCAGCACGCCGGTCAGCATGTAGCTGTAGAAGATCATGCGTTCGCGCTTCAGCCCGGCGAACAGGGCGGCCTTCGGGTTGGTGCCGATCAGCATGAGGTTGATGCCGAAGGTGGTCCGGCTGAGCACGAAGGCGATGATGGCGGCGATGACGATGAACAGCACGAAGGGCGTCGCCAGCCCGAACACCTTGCCGTTGCCGAGGAAGGCCCAGGCTTCCGGGAAGCCGACCAGCGCAGGGCCGCCGGTCAGCACGATGGCGAGGCCGGTGAACACCTGCCCGGTGCCGAGGGTGGCGAGGATCGGGATGATCCCCGCCCGTGTCACCAGGAACCCGTTGAGTGCTCCCGCCACCACGCCGGTGCCGATGGCCACCACGCCGCCCAGCAGCACCACCTGGAAGGGGGCGTCGGCGATGCCGGTGTCGCCGGCCAGCCGGTGGAACACCACCCCGGCCAGGATGCCCGACAGGTTGGCGATGCCGACCACCGAGAGGTCGATGCCGCCGGTCAGCATGGCGATCATCATGGCGATCGACAGCAGGCCGAGTTCGGGGAAGATGTAGGTGATCGACTCGAAGTTATAGTAGCGCAGGAACTTGTCGGGGCTGAGCGCCGCCATCACCGCGAAGATCAGGATCGTCATGACGATCAGCTGAACGATGTTGTTGTCGCGGTTGAGCAGGCTGCGGAAATCCATCTGGTACTTCATGATCCAGCCTCCTCACGCCTGCCGCCGGCGGTCACGCCAGGCGGTGACGGCGGTCGCGATGATGATGATGATGCCCACCACCACACGCTGCCAGGTGGTGTCGACCTTCATGATGATCAGGCTGTTCTTGACCATCACCAGCATGAAGACGCCGAGCATGGTGCCGAGCACGGTGCCGCGGCCGCCGAAGATGGAGGCGCCGCCCAGCACCACCGCGGCGATGACGTCCAGCTCCAGCCCCACGAAGTCGCGCGGGTTGGCAAGCCAGATCATGCCGCTGTGCAGAAGCCCGGCGAAGCCGGCCAGGGCGCCGGCGGTGCAGTAGACGAAGAAGATGGTCTTGCGCAGGTCGAAGCCGGCCCGCCGTGCCGCTTCCGCATCGCCGCCGAGGGCATAGACGCTGCGGCCGATCATGGTGTAGCGCAGCACCAGATGCATGGCGAGGGCAAGGCCGAGGTAGATCAGCACCATGGCCGTCAGGCCGTAGGTGGTGCCGTCGGCCTTGGTGAAGCTGAGCACGTCGGTGCGGGCGAAGTCGATCAGCGCCGGCGGCATCTTGTTGATGTTGATCATGCTGGTGCCGACCACGCCGAGCAGGAAGCCGCGCACCATGGCGCCGGTGCCCAGCGTGACGATCAGCGGGATCATGCGGAACTTGTAGACGAAGAAGGCATTGAGGCTGCCGAACAGCAGGCCCATGACCGCGGCGGTCAGGAACGGCAGCGCCACCCCGTCGTAGCCGAGGTAGAGCATCCCCTTGACGGTCAGGTACATGGCGGCCACCGCGAAGGCGGGGAACGACACGTCGATGCCGCCGGAGATCAGCACCAGCAGCACGCCGAGCGCCATGATGCCGATGATGACGTTGCTGCGCAGCAGGCTGAACAGGTTGTCGAGCTGCCAGAAGGCCGGATTGACCAGCCCGATGACGATCATGGCGAGCACGAGAATGCCGGCGATGACCACTTCCGAACGGCGGAGCCAGGTCATGACGTCCCCCCTTTACGTAAACGTCTTCAGCATGTCGCTGACCTGTTCTTCGGTCGTCGCGGCGGTCTCCACCTCGTCGACGAAGCGGCCGCGATGCATGAGGACGATGCGGTTGCAGTTCTGCACCAGTTCCAGCACGTCGTCGGAGATCATCACCACCGCCAGCCCGTGCCGCACGGCCAGCTCGCGGATCTTGCGGTGGATCTCGGCCTTGGAGCCGACATCGACGCCGACCGTCGGGCCGTTGAGGATCAGCACGCGGGCATCGGTCAGCAGCCAGCGGGCCAGCACGACGCGCTGCTGGTTGCCGCCCGACAGCTCGATCACCGGCTTTTCGCCGGTGGGCGTGGCGATCTGCATGGACTTGATCATGCCGCTGGTCATGGCGTCGGCGCGGTGGCGGTCGATCACCAGCCGCGGCGCCAGACGCTCGTAAGACGTCGCCAGCATGTTGCGGTTGATGCTCTGGGCGAGGAACAGGCCCTCGGTCAGGCGGTCTTCCGGCACATAGGCGATGCCGGCCTCGATGGCGTCGTGGGTGGTGCGCAGGGTGACGGGCGCGCCGTCGACGCGGACCTCGCCGCGGTAGCCGGGCAGCATGCCGAACAGGGTCAGCGCCACCTCGGTGCGGCCGGAGCCGAGCAGGCCCGACAGGCCGACGATCTCGCCCGGACGGATGGCGAGCGACAGCCCCTCGAACCGGCCGGGCACCGCCAGGTCGCGGATTTCCAGGCGCGGCGGCGGCGGCTCGGCGCCGGCGGGCGGGCTCCAGACATAGGGCTCGTTGAGGATGTCGGTGCCGGTCATGTGGCGGGTGATGGAGGCTTCGTCGAAGTCGCCGGTCGGCCCCTCGGCCACCTTGCGGCCGTTGCGGATGACCGTCATGCGCTCGCTGATCTCCAGCATCTCGCGCATCTTGTGGCTGACGAACAGGATGGCGATGCCGCGCGACTGGATGTCGTGGACGATGCGGAACAGCGTCTCCACTTCCTTGCGGGTCAGCGCTGTGGTCGGCTCGTCCATGATGATGAGGCGGGCGTCGGACATCAGCGCCCGGGCGATGGCCACCAGCTGCTTGCCGGCGGTGGGCAGGCGGCCCACCTCGGCGTCGAGGTCGAGGTCCACCTTCAGCCGCTCCACCGCCTCGGCGGCGATGGCACGGGTGCGGCGCCAGTCCATCAGGCTGCGCTTTTCGCGCAGGTGGACGTTCATGGCCAGGTTTTCGGCGACCGTCAGGTTCCCGAACAGCGAGAAGTCCTGATAGATCACCTGCACGCCGTGGCCGATGGCGGAAATGGGCGTCAGGCGGCTGACCGGCTGGCCGTCGATGAGGATGCTGCCGCCGTCGGGCTGGTAGACGCCCGACATGACCTTGATGACCGTCGACTTGCCCGACCCGTTCTCGCCGGCCAGACAGTGGATCTCGCCCGCGCGGATGGTGAGGGAGATGTCGTCGAGGGCGACAACGCCGGCAAATTCCTTGCGGATGTCGCGGAGTTCGATGAAAGCGTCCGACATGATCAGCCCGCCATCTTCAGGGTTCGGAGCGTGTGCGGAAGGAAGGGGCGCGGCGGAGGGCCGAAGGGGCCGCCCGCCGCGCCCGGCAGGCACGCTCAGAAGTCGTACTCGTCCATGTTGTCCTTGGTCACGCCGACCCAGCCCTGGCCGTAGACCAGGTTGGTCTTGGCGCCTTCCGGCGTCGACAGGTCGGTGTAGCCCGGCAGGCCGAGGTCAAGGCCGGCCTTGATCTGGTCGCCCTGGCCGGTGAGGGCCATGATCGCCAGCATGTTCATGGCATAGCCGGCGACCGCCGGATCCCAGAACTGGATGTACTGGATGTTGTCCTTGGCGAGGTATTCGCCCGCCACCGAAACAAGGCCGGTGCCGGCGAAGAACAGCTTGCCGTTCAGGCCGCGCTCGGCGACCAGGCGGCCGGCGCCGGCCGAGGTCGGCATCGGACCACCGACGATGCCCTTGAGGTCGGGGTAGGTGGTCAGTACTTCCTTCAGCTTGTTGTAGTCGGTGTTGGCGTCGTCATAGGTCTCCAGCCGGTTGGTGACCTGCTCCATCTTCGGGAAGTGTTCCTTCTGATAGGCGACGGCGCCGTCGATCCACTCGTTCTGCGACTTCGACGTCAGGCTGCCGACGGTGGCGACGTACTTGCCTTCGCCGCCCATGTAACCGCCCAGCACTTCCATCAGCTTGGCGCCGTAGGCGTGGTTGTCGAAGGCTTCCAGCACGTAGTCGGCGTTCTGGATGTTGGACGCTTCGTGGGCGATGACCACGATGCCGCGGTCGCGCGCCTTCTTCAGCACCGGCTCCACCGCCTCGACCGAGAACGGGACGACCAGGATGGCGTCGACGCCCTGGGCGATGAGGTTTTCGATCAACTGCACCTGGGCGGCGGCGTCGGCCTGGCTCGGCCCGACCATCCAGGTGTCGTGGCCGGTGTCGGCGCCGAACTGCTTGACGCCGTCGCGCATGCGGTCGAACCAGGCGATGCCGTCCACCTTCACCACAGTGGCGATGCTGAAGGTCTTGCCGGCGGCGTCGGTCTTGAAGGTCGCGATCTTTTCAGGCGTCGGCACCACGTCGGCGGCCAGGGCGGGCGTCGCCAGCATGGCCCCGGCAACCATCAGCGAGGACAGAAGCTTCTTCATGATTGAACTCCCTTGGAAGACGTCCCGCGTCGCTGCGCGGTCCCATGAAGTCTCGCGGGGGCCGGATCTTGTGCGGTCCGGTCGGCGCGGTTCCGTTGGGATGAGGTCCGGCGGGGCCGGTGGCGCGGACGGAACCGCCGCGCCGCAAGGGCTCAGGCCGTGCCGCCGCCGATGATGGCGACGCTGGCGCTGGCGCCGATGCGTGAGGCGCCGGCCGCGATCATGCGGCGGGCGTCTTCGGTGGTGCGCACCCCGCCGGAGGCCTTCACCCCCATGGCGGGGCCGACGGTGCGGCGCATGAGGGCGACGTCGGCTTCGGTGGCGCCGCCGCCGGCAAAGCCGGTGGAGGTCTTCACGAAGTCGGCGCCGGCTTCCTGCGACAGGCGGCAGGCCAGCACCTTTTCCTCGTCGCTGAGCAGGCAGGTCTCGATGATCACCTTCAGCAGCGCGTCGCCGCAGGCCTGCTTGACGGCGGCGATGTCGTCGCGCACGGCGTCGGCGCGGCCCGCCTTCAGCAGGCCGAGGGGCACCACCATGTCGACCTCGCGGGCGCCGTGACGCACCACCCATTCCGCCTCCGCCGCCTTGATGGCGGTGGGGTCGGCGCCGAACGGGAAGCAGATGACGGCGCAGGGCGCCACCGCCGTGCCGGCCAGCCGCTCGGCCACCAGCGGGATGTACAGCGGGTTGACGCACACCGCCTTGAAGGCATGGGTGCGGGCCTCGTCGCACAGCCGCTCGATCTCGGCGGGCTGGGCATCGGGCCGCAGCAGGGTGTGGTCGATGTAGCCGGCGAGGTCAGCCGGCGCCAGGGATTCGGCTGGGTTGGACATTTGTCACGCTCCCCGGACGGCAGTGGAGGGACTTTACCGTCCGCTATGTGATTATTCTAACATTTTGTGATACGATGGTTCCACTCAGATCGCGGGGCGTCAAGGTTAAAACATCACGGTGGAAGGGCGCCCCCGGCGCGCGGCAGGGTTGCGTGGCATGACGATTGCCGCTAAACCGCCGCAGGCGGCGGCCCGATCGCGGCACCGTCGCCGCGCCGGAGCCGCCCGGGCCCTGCTTGACTCTTCCTTTTGGCGAGAGGCTGCCATGTCCAAACGTCGGGCGGATCGCCTGGATCAACTGCAAGCAACGCTGGAGGCCGGGGGATTCCTGCGGCTGAAGGATGCGGCGCGGCTGCTGGATGTGTCGGAGATGACGGTCCGCCGCGACATTGCGGCGTGCAACGGGCGGTTCACCTACCTCGGCGGCTATATCGTGGCGAGTGCCGAGTCGCCGGGCGGCATGGGCTACATCCTCGACCGCGAGCGGGAGTCGCACACGCCGCTCAAGCGGGCGGCGTGCGAGGCGGCGCTGCCGCTGGTGTCGCCGGGCCAGACCATCTTCCTCGACTGCGGCACCACCATCCCCCACCTCGCCACCCGCATTCCCGCCAACAGCGGCATCACGGTGGTCTGTTACGCCATGAACGTGGCCGAGATCGTGTGCAAGAAGCCGGGCATCCGGGTGGTGATGCTGGGCGGGCTCTATCACAGTTCGTCGGCATCGTTCTCCAGCGCCGAGTCGCTCGACATGCTGCGCGGCATCGGCATCAACACCGCCTTCATCTCGGCCGGCGGGGTGCACGGCTCGTTCGGCGTCAGCTGCTCCAACTTCCACGAGGTGGACATCAAGCAGACCGCCATCGCCAATGCGGTGACCAAGGCGCTGGTGCTGGATTCCAGCAAGTTCGACACGGTGAAGCCGGTGTTCTTCGCCCGCCTGGACGCCTTCGACGTGGTGTGCTGCGACGACCGCATCGCCGAGACCGCCCGGGCCGAGGTCTCCGCCGCCGGGGCGCGGCTGATGCTGGCGCCGACGGGCTGATCCAACCCGGCCCGGCGGCCGGCCGTTGCTTCCTCCGGACCCCTCGGCCGGAAGAAGGAGACGCCGCCCATGCGCCTGCGCGCCTTTGTCATCGACAGCCTTGTGACC
This sequence comes from Caenispirillum bisanense, assembly GCF_039523075.1. Lineage (NCBI taxonomy): Bacteria > Pseudomonadati > Pseudomonadota > Alphaproteobacteria > Rhodospirillales > Novispirillaceae > Caenispirillum > Caenispirillum bisanense. Next base: position 51,169 of record NZ_BAAAEP010000028.1, on the reverse strand, counting down.
GCCGCGGCGGGGCTGATCGCCACCCACCTGACCAACACGGTGCAGGCGGTGCTGGCGCGCCTGATGCCGGCCGACGCCCAGCGGCGGGAGGAGGAGGCGGCCTTGCCGCTCGACCCGTCGCAGATGGCGGCCAGGCGGGCCGCCGGGCTGCTCGGCATCGACCTGCGCGGCAAGGCGCTGGAGAACGGCGGCTGGGTGGTCCACTACGCCACCGGCCTCGGCTGGACGCCGGTCTACGTGCTGCTGCGGCGCTACGGCCGGCTGCACCCGGGCGGCGCGGCGCTGGTGTGCGGCGGTGCCATGGCGCTGCTGCTGGACGAGGGGCTGGTGCCGGCCCTCGGCCTTGCCCGCGGGCCGCAGGCCTACCCGTGGGAGACCCATGCCCGCGGCCTGGTCACCCATCTCGCCTTCGGCGTGCTGGTGGCGGCGGCGGTGGAACTGCTGTGGACGGGCAGCCGGCGCTGGCGGTGAGGGTGCAGCGGCCACCGGGGCGCCGCCGCTGGGGCGTGACCACTGTGGCGCGGCGCGCCGGGCGGCGGTAAGGTCGGAGCCATGGCTACCTCCCTCCGTCTCGACCGTCTGCTGTTCGTCGACCTGGAACTCACCTGCTGGCGCGGCCCGCCGCCAGACGGCGAGCAGAGCGAGATCATCGAGATCGGGCTGGCGGAGGTGGACGCGGCCGACCTGCGCATCACCCGCAGCGGCCGTTATCTGGTGCGGCCGGCGCGCTCCACCGTCTCCGACTACTGCACCGAGCTGACCGGCATCACCGCCGCCGACCTGCGCGCCCACGGCCGGCCGCTGGCCCAGGTGCTGGGCAGCCTGCGCAAGGACTGGGGGCCGGGCCGCAAGGCGTGGTACGCCTGGGGCACCGACCGCCTGCTGCTGGACGAGGCGGTGGCGGCGGCGCACCTGGAGGAGCATCCGTTCTCCCCCGGCTTCGTCGACCTGGCGCAGCTCTACACCACCCTGCGCGGCTGCGGCCAGCGGGTGGCGCTGGAGGATGCCCTGGCGCGCGAGGGGCTGGAGCCGGAAGGCCGCCGCCATTCCGCCGAAGGGGACGCGGTGGATGCCGCCCGCATCTGGATGCGCCTCGCCGGCCGCCTGCGGTAGGGCAATGGCTCTTGTCCGGGCGGCGGGGGCGGGGTACCCGGTGGCTTTGACCGCGCAAGGAGCCCGCCGATGACCGCCGCCGCCGATGCCGACGCCGTCCGTCCCCGTTTCTCGCTGCTGCCGCTGTCCGCCGCCGACCTGCCGGTGATCGTGCCGCTGAACACGGCGGCGGTGCCGCATGTCAACGACCTCGACCCGGCGGCCATGCAGGCGCTGCTGGACGAAGCGGCGCTGGCGGTGAAGGCGGTGGACGAGGCCGGGGCGATGGCCGGGTTCGTCATCGTGTTCGGGCCGGGCGCGTCCTACGCCAGCGAGAACTACCGCTGGTTCTGCGCCAACATGGACGACTTTCTCTATGTCGACCGCATCGTCGTCGACCAGACCCGCCGCCGCAGCGGCGCCGCGCGGGCGCTGTACGAGCACGTCTTCGCCGTGGCGGCGGAACGTGGCGTGGCGCGGGTGACCTGCGAGGTGAACCTGCGGCCGGCCAACCCGGTGTCGGTCGCCTTCCACACCGCCCTCGGCTTCACCAGCGTCGGCGAGCTGGAGCCCTATGGCGGAGCCAAGCGGGTGACCCTGCTGGCGCGGCCTACCGACGGCGCTGGCGGCTGATCCGCACCGGCACGCGGGCCCGCGCCTGATGGCGGCTCTGGCGCTCGGCGGTCCACAGGGCGGTGGCGCCGGCGGCGACCGCAATCATCATCATCGTGGTCAGGGCGAGCATGCAATCCTCCGTGTCGGGCGGCTGTGGCAGGGGCGTCTCAGAAGACTACGCGCGCCACCCGGCGGCGGATCGTAAGCAGCGTCGCCGACGGCCGCCGCTGCCGGCGCCGTCCTGCGCTCAGCCCTCCACCGGCGGCGCCAGGTCCAGCCGGTCGCGGCCGTCGCTCTTGGCGCGATAGAGCGCCTCGTCCGCCCGCCGCAGTGCCAGTGCCTGCGCTGCCGCACCGGCGGCGGCGGCGAGCGCCACCGTCACCATGCCGATGCTGGTGGTGAAGCGGTGCGGCGGCGGCGCGTGCTCGTCCACCGGCAGCAGGCCCTGGCTGCGCACCGCCGTCAGCAGCTTGTGGCCGATGGCCTCCAGGCCGGTTTCCGTCACGCCCGGCAGCAGCGCCACGAACTCCTCGCCACCGATGCGGCAGAGGGTGTCGTAGGGGCGCAGGCTGCCGCGCAGGATCTCGGCGAACAGGCGGATTGCCCGGTCGCCGGTCTCGTGGCCGTGGGTGTCGTTGATGCGCTTGAAGTGGTCGATGTCGAGCACCGCCAGGCCGAGCGGCACCCCCTCGCGCGCCGCCTTGGCCGCCTCGCGCTGGTAGAGCAGGTCGAAGCCGCGGCGGTTCCAGGCCTGGGTCAGCGGGCACAGCAGCGCCTCGCGCCGGGCTTCGTCCAGCTCCGCCACCAGCTGCCGCTGGGTTTCGCCCAGGCGGCGGTTCTCCAGCCCGATCTCGGCCAGCCGGGCGAGGTCGGTGAGGGCGTCGAGCACCGAGTCCATGAACTGCCGCGGCCGGGTGTCGATGACGCAGAGGGTGCCGATGGCATGGCCGTCGCCGTTGCGCAGCGGAATGCCGGCATAGCTGCGCACGAAGGGCGGCCCGGTGACCACAGGGTTGTCGGCGAAGCGCACGTCCAGGCGGGCGTCGGGGATGACGAAGGGTTCCTCCTGCACGATGGCATGACCGCAGAAGGAGGTGCGGCGCGGCGCCTCCGATGCCTCCATGCCCACCCGCGACAGGAACCACTGCCGTTCCGCATCCACCACCGACACCAGCGCCATGGGCGCCTTGGCCAGCCGGCGGGCGAGGCGGGTGATGCCGTCCAGCGCCGGTTCGGCCGGCGTGGCGATCAGGTTCATGGACCGCAGCGACGCGACCCGCGCCCCGTCGTCGACTGGGATCGGCGCTTCCATCATGGCAGGTTCTCCTCCGGTTTTCCCTCCGAGGGGGCATGGTATCACGCCGGCGGCGCTGTTACTCCCGCCACGGCATGATCGGCACGGTCGAAATGCTGTTCTTGGGGCTGCCTTCGATCAGCTTGTCGCTGTAGATCAGGTAGACCAGGGTGTTGTGCGGCTTGTCGTGGAAGCGCACCACCTGCAGGGTCTTGAACAGGACGGACCGGCGCTCGCTGAACACCTGCTCGCCGTCCTTGAGCGGCGTCTTGATGGTGATGGGGCCGACCTGGCGGCAGGCGATGGCGGCGTCGGAGGTATCCTCGGCCAGGCCGAAGGCCCCCTTGACGCCGCCGGTGCGGGCCCGGCTGACGTGGCAGACGACGCCGTCGATCTTGGGATCGGCAAAGGCATCGACGCAGATCTTGTGGTCGGGGCCGACCATCTTCCACACGGTCGACACGCATCCCACCTCCTCGGCGGCGGCGGGGCGCGGCGCCAGCACGACGGCGGCGGCCATGGCAAGGCCGACGGTGGCGGCGGCGACAAGGACGGCGGGCAACCTCGGCATCACGAACCTCCAGCAGCGGCGGGCCGTGCAGACATAGCACCGCCGGCCGCCCCCGTCCATGCAACCGAACGGAACCGCCGCGACCGCCGGCGGCCCTGGGTTGCCGGCTTGCGACCTTGTGTCCATAAGGATGGCCACAGTCGTCTTATCCGCCTCATAAGACAGTCGTGCATCCGGCATATGTCAGACAAGCGATTGACGGTTTTCGTTGTCGTCCTCCATGGAGGTGAGTCTAAAGTTACACACATAAAATAGTCGCGGAGGACCGTCATGCTTTCTGCGAATCATTCTCTTTCTCTTTCTACCCGCGTGGTCTTGTTTACGCTCGTCTCCATGGTTGTCCTGCTGACGGCGGTGCTGACGGTCACCTGGACCCTGACGCGGGCCGACATGATCGCCCAGGCCCAGCGCCAGCAGGAGGCCAACATGCGGGTGGCGTGGGAGGTGCTGCGCCAGGGCGGCGCCGACATCACCGTCGCCGACGGCCAGCTGCGGGCCGGCGACACGGTGCTGGACGGCAACAACGCCCTCACCGACCGCATCCAGGCCCTGGTGGGCGGCACGGCGACCATCTTCAACGGCGACCTGCGCGTCGCCACCAACGTCCGCAAGGAGGACGGCAGCCGCGCCCTCGGCACCCGCCTCGCCGCCGGTCCGGTGCATGATGCGGTGCTGCGCGACGGCAAGCCCTATCGCGGCGACGCCGAGATCCTGGGCGAGCGCTACTTCACCGCCTACGACCCCATCAAGGACGGCAGCGGCCGCGTCGTCGGCGTGCTCTATGTCGGGCTGCAGGCCAGCCAGTTCCTGGCCGGCGTCACCCAGCTGCTGACCACCATCGCCCTGCTGGGAGGTGGCGTGACGGTGGTGATCGGCATCGGCACTTGGTGGTTCCTGCGCCGGCAGATGAAGCTGGTGGAGGATCTCCGCCATGCCATGGTGCGGCTGGCGGCGGACGAGACCGCCATCGACATCCCCGGCGCCGGCCGCCGCGACGAGCTTGGCGCCATGGCGCAGGCGGTGGCGGTGTTCCGCGACAACGCCATCGACCGTCACCGCCTGGAGGCGCAGCGGGCAGAGGACGAACGCCGCAACGCGCAGGAACGGCGGGCGGCGCTGCTCGCCATGGCCGATGCGCTGGAAAACGCCCTCTCCGGCGTGGCCGAACAGGTGGCGGCGGCCTCCTCCCAGATGCGCGCCACCGCCGCCGACATGACCGCCGGCGCCCGCACGGCCGAGGAACGGTCCGCCAGCGTCAGCGCCGGCGCCACCGAGGCCAGCGCCAGCGTCCAGACCGTCGCCGCCGCCACCGAGGAACTGGCCGCCTCCATCGCCGAGATCGGCCGTCAGGCCCAGGCTTCGGTGGAAGTCACCCAGGATGCGGTGGCGCGCGTCGGGGAAAGCGAGCGCATGGTGACCGATCTGGTGGAAAGCGCCCGCCGCATTGGCGAAGTGGTCGACCTGATCACCGACATCGCCAGCCAGACCAACCTGCTGGCGCTCAACGCCACCATCGAGGCGGCACGGGCCGGCGACGCCGGCAAGGGCTTCGCGGTGGTGGCCAACGAGGTCAAGGCGCTGGCCACCCAGACGGAGCGGGCCACCGGCGAGATCGGCGCCCTCATCACCGGCATCCAGGAGTCGACGCAGAAGACCGTCTCGGCCATCCACGGCATCGCGGCGGTCATCAATCAGGTCAGCGGCATCGCCTCGGCCATTGCCGGCGCGGTGGAGGAACAGAACGCCGCCACCGGCGAGATCAGCCGCAACACCGAACAGGCCGCCCGCGGCGTGCAGGCGGTGTCGGACGGCATCGCCGAGGTGACGACGGTGGTCCACCACACCGAACAGGGCGCCGAGGAGGTGCTGGAGGCCTCCGGCGCCCTGACCGGGCAGGCGACGGTGCTGCGCCGCGAGCTGGGCGATTTCCTCGCCCGCCTGCGTGCCGGCTGACGGTCACTCGGCCGCCAGCGGGGCCGGCTGCGGCGCGTGGCCGTGGCCGGCGGCGGCGGCGGGGTGGCCCTTGTCCACCCCGGTCCAGCGGTAGATCTCCCCCACCCGCCGCAGCAGGTCGAACAGCTGGGCGTCGCCGACCACGCCGACCTCCGCCGCCAGTTCGAACCGGCAGCGCCAGCCGCGGTCGATGGGGGTGACGCCGGCCAGGCGGAACGCGGTGCCGCGGGCGATGGCGCCCAGGTCGCGCAAGGCGTTGGGCGTCTGCGGGGCCAGCACCGTCACCTCGACGGCGCGCACCGGGCGCGGCGTGCGGTCGGCGCGGGGAATGGCGAGCGTCCACAGCGGTACGGCGGTATTCATCACGGACCCCTCCCTCGGGTGGTTTTGATGCTCACATGGTGGCGGCCGGAAGCGCCTCAAGCGGTGCCGCCGACGGGCGCCGCGACGCCTCCAGCGAGCGCACGATGTGGGCGGCCAGACGCTCCGCCGCCGGCGGCAGCTCAGGCGCCCGCAGCAGCGCGATCTCGGTTTCCGGCAGCGGCGGCAGGCCGTCGTCGGGGCTGCATTCGCTCAGGTCGCCGGGCACCATTTCCTGCGGCAGGACGGTGACGCCAAGCCCCGCCCGCACCGCCGCCAGACAGCCGGCCAGCGACGGCGAGGCATAGGCGACGCGCCACAGCCGGCCGCTGCGGTCCAGCGCCTGCATCGCCCGCTTGCGATAGACGCAAGGGTGCGGCGCCACCACCAGCGGCAGGCGCTCCGACGCATCGTGCAGCACCGCCGCCGAGGCGGCACCGGCCACCCACACCAGCGGCTCCCGCCACACCCGCACGCCGCCGCCGGGGCCCTGCGGCTCCCGCTTCACCAGCACCAAGTCGAACTCGCCGGCGGCGAAGCGGTCGAGCAGGTTGAGGGTCAGGTCGCAGGCCACCTCCAGCGCCACCCGCGGATGGGCGCGGGCGAAGGAGGCCAGAACCTCAGGCAGGTGGGTGGTGGCGAAGTCCTCCGGCGTGCCCAGGCGCACGCTTCCGGCCATGTCGGTCAGCGACACCAGCCCCAGCGCCTCGTCATGCAGGCGCAGGATGCGGCGGGCGTAGACCAGCATCAGCTCGCCTTCGCTGCTGGGGTGGACGTTGCGAACGCCGCGCACCAGCAGCGGCCGGCCGACCGTATCCTCCAGCCGCTTGATCTGCAGGCTGATGGTGGACTGGGTGCGCCGCAGCCGTTCCGCCGCGCGGGTGAAGCTGCCGGTTTCCGCCACCAGCACGAAGGTGCGCAGCAGGTCGATGTCGAGCGAGCCGCCGGGCGTCATGCCACAGCCCCCGGCGTGGCGGAAGCGGTCGGCCGGGGCGGCGGCGAGGGGCGGACAACGGGCAGACAGGCAGGCGGAGCGGACACGGAAACCCTCCTCGCAGGGACGTCCTCCGGCAGGTGGGTGCCGCCGCGACGGCCCCAAGACGTGCCGCTGCAATGCCCCTCATTGGCCGCGTCAATGGCGCCGCGACCACCCATCGGCAGCGTCAATGGCAGTCATTGGGCCGGCGGGATGGAGGCGGCGGGCGCCGGAACGCACGTGATGGCCGACCACGACGCCGTTGCCGCTCCGGCCGCCGCGCCGTCTCCACCGGAAAGGATCATGCCCATGCCTGCCACCCCCGCCCCCATCCCCGTCACCGTCGCCCACGGCGACGGCATCGGCCCCGAGATCATGGCTGCCACCCTGCAGGTGCTGGAAGCGTCCGGCGCCCCGCTGGCGCCCGAGGTGATCGACATCGGGGAGGCGGTGTACCGCAGCGGCTATAGCGCCGGCATCCGTCCCGATGCGTGGGAGTCGCTGCGGCGGACGCGGGTGTTCCTGAAGGCGCCCATCACCACCCCGCAGGGCGGCGGCTACAAGAGCCTGAACGTCACCATCCGCAAGACCCTGGGGCTGTTCGCCAACATCCGGCCCTGCACCGCCTACTCGCCCTTCGTCTCCACCCGCCACCCCGGCATGGACGTGGTGATCGTGCGCGAGAACGAGGAAGACCTCTACGCCGGCATCGAGCACCGCCACACCGACGAGGTGGTGCAGTGCCTGAAGCTGATCTCCCGCCCCGGCTGCGAGCGGCTGATCCGCTATGCCTTCGACTACGCCCGCGCCCACGGCCGCCGCAAGGTCTCGTGCTTCACCAAGGACAACATCATGAAGCTGACCGACGGCCTGTTCCACCGGGTGTTCCAGGAGGTCGGCGCCGCCTATCCCGACCTGGAGCAGGAACACCTGATCGTCGACATCGGCGCCGCCCGCCTGGCCGACACGCCGGAAGCCTTCGACGTGGTGGTGCTGCCCAACCTCTACGGCGACATCCTGTCGGACGTGGCGGCGCAGGTGGCGGGGTCGGTCGGACTGGCCGGCTCGGCCAACATCGGCCCGCAGGCGGCGATGTTCGAGGCCATCCACGGCTCCGCCCCGCAGCTGGCCGGCAAGGACATCGCCAACCCCTCCGGCCTGATGCTGGCGGCGGTGCAGATGCTGGTGCACGTCGGCTGCCCGCGCGAGGCGGCGATGATCCACAATGCCTGGCTCGCCACCATCGAATCCGGCGTCCACACCCGCGACATCTTCAGCCCCGGCCGCAGCACCCGGCTGGTCGGCACCCAGGCCTTCGCGCATGAGGTGATCCGCCGCCTCGGCCGGATGCCGCAGGTGCTGCCGGCGGTGAGCTACGACGCCGCCCCCGCCGGTGGCATCCCGGTGGCGCCGCTGGCGCCGCGGCGCCCGGCCCTGAAGCGGACGGTGGGGGTGGACCTGTTCCTCGATGCGCCGGGGGCCCAGGCGGCCGATCTGGCGGCGCGGCTGACGGCGGTGGTGCTGGCGCCGGAAACGGCGGGCATGGGGCTGGTGATGATCACCAACCGCGGCGTCAAGGTGTGGCCCGACGGCCTGCCGGAAACCTTCTGCACCGACCACTGGCGCTGCCGCCTGGAGGTGGCCGGCGACCGGCCGCTGACCGCCGACATGATGGCCGCCCTGCTGGCCCGCGCCGGGGCCGCCGGCCTCGACGTGGTGAAGCTGGAGACCCTGCGCACCTTCGACGGCGAGCCGGGCTTTTCCCTCGGCCAGGGGCAGTAAGGGCTGGCGTCCGGTGGGGCAGGGGGCGGCAAGGGTCGGCACGGGCGCGATCCTTACCAACCTTTAATGCCGCGGACATGGCGGGGAGAGGTGGACTGTCCCATCTTCTTCCCATGCCGTGGACGGAGGTGATGCGGCGGGGCGGCAGGTCGCCCCCTCCCTCCCTGTCCTCCCGGGTCGTGTTCCCTCCCGCGATCCGCTCGCGCCGCTCCCTCCGGCCACGGCTCCCCACTGTTGCCAGTCAGGAGACGACGCAATGTTCGCGCAGCGGACTTCCGTTCCCATGCCCATGCCCGAGCCCCGGCGGGCGGGACGCGCCTTCCTCCGCGCGGCCGCCGCCGCCGGGGCCGGCATGATCGTCTGGATGCAGGCCGCCGCCGCCGCCCCCATGCCCGAAAGCCTGTCCGGGCTGGTGGAGCAGGTGTCGCCGGCGGTGGTCACCATCACCGCCGAGAAGGCGCCGCCCGCCGCCGGCCGCGGCACCGAGGTGGTGCCCGGCCTGCCGTTCCCGCCCGGCAGCCCGTTCGAGGAGTTCTTCCGCCGCTTCGGCCTGCCCGACGGCCTGCCCGGCGCCCCGCGCGGCCAGGGCCGGCCGGCGGTGGGCCTCGGCTCCGGCTTCGTCATCGACGGCGACGGCCATGTGGTGACCAACAACCACGTCATCGAGGGGGCGGAGAACGTCAGCATCGCCCTCACCGACGGCACCACCCTGAAGGCCCGCGTCATCGGCGCCGACGACAAGACCGACCTCGCTCTGCTGAAGGTGGACAGCGACCGGCCGCTGCCGTTCGTGCAGTTCGGCGACAGCGACACCCTGAAGGTCGGCGACTGGGTGATGGCGGTCGGCAATCCCTTCGGCCTGGGTGGCACGGTGACGGCCGGCATCGTCTCGGCGCGCGGCCGGGCGCTCGGCAACGGGCCGCTCGACGACTTCATCCAGACCGACGCCGCCATCAACAAGGGCAACTCCGGCGGCCCGATGTTCGACATGGACGGCAAGGTGATGGGGGTGAACACCGCCATCTACTCCCCCAACGGCGGCTCGGTCGGCATCGGCTTCGCGGTGCCGTCCAACGTCGCCAAGCCGGTGATCGCCCAGCTGAAGGCGAGCGGCCACGTCACCCGCGGCTGGCTCGGCGTCAACATCCAGCCGGTGACGGCCGAGATCGCCGAAGCCCTGCGCCTGCCCGCCGCCAAGGGGGCGCTGGTGGCCGACGTCACCGCCGACAGCCCGGCGGGGGCGGCCAAGCTGCGCAGCGGCGACGTCATCACCGCCGTCGACGGCACCGCCGTGGACCAACTGCGCGACCTGCCGCGGCTGATCGCCAACGGGGCGCCGGGGCAGACGGTGAAGCTGTCCGTGCTGCGCGACGGCGCCCGCCGCACCGTCCCGGTCACCCTCGGCACCATGCCGGGCAGCGAGCGCGTCGCCGCCGCCCCGGCCGAGGCCACTCCGGGGCAGGAGGCGCTCGGCCTCGCCCTGGCGCCGCTGGACGAGGCCGTGCGCCGGCAGCTGGGCCTGGAGGCCGGCGAGCGCGGCGTGGTGGTGACGGCGGTCGATCCGCGCAGCGCGGCGGCGGACCGCGGGCTGCGGCGCGGCGACCTCATCACCCGCGTCGGCGCCACCGACGTCGCCGCCCCGCGCGAGGTGACGGCCGCCATCGCCGCCGCCCGCAAGGAGGACCGCAAGGCGGTGCTGTTCATGGTCCGCCGCGAGGGCCAGACCCTGTTCGTGCCGGTGCCGCTGCCGACGGCGTGACCTGACGCGGCGGAAAATATCGCCTAAAGTGGCGTCGGCGGCCGGCGGGCGGTGATCGCATCATCGCCCGCCGGCCCGCGCCTGAGGAGACCTGAGATGCGCGTGCTGGTCGTTGAAGACGACGAGAAGACGGGAACCTACATCGAGAAGGGCCTCGCCGAGGCCGGCTGCGTGGTCGACCGGGTGACCGACGGCCGCGCCGGCCTGTTCCACGCCACCGACGGCACCTACGACGTGCTGGTGGTCGACCGCATGCTGCCGGGGCTCGACGGGCTGGCCATGGTGCAGGCCCTGCGGGCGGCGGAGGTGCATACGCCGGTGCTGTTCCTGTCCGCCCTCGGCCAGGTGGACGACCGGGTGAAGGGGCTGAAGGCCGGCGGCGACGATTACCTCACCAAGCCCTTCGCCTTCTCGGAACTGCAGGCGCGGGTGGAGGCCCTGGCCCGCCGCCGCGCCGAGCCGACGGTGCAGACCCGCCTTGCCGTCGCCGACCTGGAGATGGACCTGATCGAGCGGCGGGTGCGGCGGTCCGGCAAGGCCATCGACCTGCAGCCGCGCGAGTTCAAGCTGCTGGAGTTCCTCATGCGCCACGCCGGGCAGGTGGTGACCCGCACCATGCTGCTGGAAGGGGTGTGGGACTACCACTTCGACCCGCAGACCAACGTCATCGACGTCCACATCAGCCGCCTGCGGCAGAAGGTGGACAAGGACTTCGACCAGCCGCTGCTGCATACCGTGCGCGGCGCCGGATATACCCTCCGTGCGGTTTCGTAGGTTCCTGCGCACCAGCGCCTTCCGCCTGACGCTGGCCTATACGGCGGTGTTCGGCGTGTCGGTGCTGATCCTGCTCGGCGCCATTCACTGGGCGACGGCGCAGAACATCGGCCGCGCCATCGACGACACCATCGCCTCGGAAATCGACGCCCTGGCGCAGCACTACCGCACCGCCGGGCTGGCCGGGCTGGTGCGCGCCATCGAGGCCCGCACCGGGCCGCAGAACGTGTCCGGGGCGCTGTATCTGCTGACCGACCCGCACCTGCGGCGCATCGCCGGCAACGTCACGGCGTGGCCCGCCAATGCCGACGAGTTGGGCAGCTGGGTGGTGTTCCCGCTGGCGGGCGACGGTACCGAAGCGGCCTACGGCCGGGCCCGCGCCTTCCGCCTGCAGGGCGGCTTCATGCTGCTGGTCGGCCGCGACACCCGCGCGCTTGACCGCTTCCAGAACCTGATGGCGGAGGCCATGACCTGGGCGCTGGCCGGCACGCTGGTGCTGGGGTTCGGCGGCGGGCTGGTGGTCAGCCGGCGGGTGCTGGCGCGCATCGACGCCCTCAACCGCGGCGCCGAGACCATCATGCGCGGCGACGTCTCCCACCGCATGCAGACCGACGGCTCGGGCGACGAGTTCGACCGCCTGGCCGCCACCCTCAACCAGATGCTCGACCAGATCGAGCGGCTGATGACCGGCATCCGCACGGTGTCCAACAACGTGGCGCACGACCTGCGCAGCCCGCTCACCCGCATCCGCACCCAGCTGGAGCAGGCGGTGGCGCAGGGCGGATCGGCGGAAGAGCTGCGCGAGACGGCGGCCCAGGCGATGGCGGAGGCCGACGCGCTGCTGGTGACCTTCAACGCCCTGCTGTCCATCGCCGAAGCGGAGGCGGGCGTCGGCGTGCCGAGCGCGGTGGCGGTCGACCTGGGGGCGCTGGTGGAGGACGTGGTGGACCTCTACGGCCCGCTGGCGGAGGAAAAGGGCCTCGCCATGACGGCGGCGGTGCCGGACGGGGTGGCGGTTCAAGGCAGCCGCGAGCTGCTGTTCCAGGCGCTGGGCAATCTGGTCGACAATGCGATCAAGTACACGCCCGCGGGCGGCACCATCCACGTCGCCGCCACCGCGACCGACGCCCCGGCGCTGGAGGTGAGCGACAGCGGCCCCGGCATCCCGGAAGCCGACCGCGCCCGCGTCACCGACCGCTTCGTCCGCCTGGACGCCAGCCGCTCCACCCCCGGCAACGGCCTCGGCCTGTCGCTGGTGGCGGCCATCGTCCGCATGCACCGGGCCCGGCTGGAGTTCAGCGACAACGCCCCCGGCCTGCGGGCGCGGATCGTGTTCGACGGCTGAGAGTCACCCCGCCTTCGGCCGGCGCCCCAGGCGCAGCATCATCAGGACGTAGAGCGGCAGCACGCCGAAGCGCAGCATCTTGGCCATGTCGCCGTGGACACCGAGGGCGAGAAGGGCTTCCTCCGCCAGCCACAGCACCAGGCCAAGGCCGGCGATGGGCAGGATGAAGCGCAGCAGCAGGTCGCGCAGCCCCTTCAGCAGGGACCGCATGGCCTGCGCCCCGGCAGTGGCGGTGGCGGGGGTGGGGGTGGGGGTGGGCATGGCGGGTCGGCTCCGGTCGGGCGGATGGGGCTGGGGCCGATACTGTCGCGCCAGGCTTGGGGGCGGGCAAATGAACAGCCATTAATTCGCGGTAAGGGATCAGCCCTGCAGAGGCTGCAGGTTTCCATCCGTTGCGTGGCGGCGGGGGAAGGAGATAATCTCCCTTCCCTCTGATCGAGAAATACGCAACGAGGAAACCGTCATGTCGTGGATGAAGGGTGTGCTGGGCGCCGTCGTGGCGGCCATGATCGCGCTGCCGGCGCAGGCCGCCGACTACAAGGACGAGTACAAGGTCTCCACCGTGCTCGGCACGCCGTTCCCCTGGGGCATCGCCGCCGAGGAATGGGTGAAGCTGGTCGGCGAGCGCTCCAACGGCCGCATCAACCTCAAGGTCTATGCCAACAGCCAGCTGGTGCAGGGCGACCAGACCAAGGAATTCACCGCCATGCGCCAGGGCATCATCGACATGGCGGTGGGCTCGACCATCAACTGGTCGCCGCAGGTGAAGGAACTGAACCTGTTCTCGCTGCCGTTCCTGGCGACGGACTTCGCCGCCACCGACGCCATCACCGGCGGCCCGGCCGGCGAGGCTGTGTTCGCCGCCATCGAGAAGCAGGGCGTGGTGCCGCTGGCCTGGGCTGAGAACGGCTTCCGCGAGGTCACCAACTCCAAGCACCCGATCCGCACCCCGGCCGACCTGAAGGGCCTGAAGATGCGCGTCGTCGGCTCGCCGCTGTTCAACGACACCTTCACCGCCCTCGGCGCCAACCCGACCCAGATGAGCTGGGCCGACGCCAAGCCGGCGCTCACCACCGGCGCCGTCGACGGCCAGGAAAACCCGCTGTCGGTCTATGCCGTCGCCAAGATGGACACGGTGGGCCAGAAGCACATCACCCTCTGGCACTACATGAACGACCCGCTGATCTTCGCCGTCAGCAAGCGGGTGTGGGACACCTTCTCGCCCGAGGACCAGGAGATCCTGCGCCAGGCCGCCGTCGACGCCGGCAAGGTGGGCATCGCCGCCGCCCGCAAGGGCATCACCGCCAAAGACCCGGCGCTGATCGAGGAGATCAAGGCCACCGGCGCCGAGATCGTCGAGCTGACGCCTGAGGAACAGAAGGCCTTCGTCGAGGCCACCCGCGGCGTCTACGACAGCTGGGCGCAGAAGATCGGGCCGGAGCTGGTGAAGCAGGCCGAAGAGTCCGTCGCCGGCAGCCGCCAGTAACAGGGGCCGGGGCTTCCGTCACCCATACGGCGCCGGAAGCCCCTCCCTCCCATTCTTCCTTACCGAAAGTCCTCTCCCATGCCGCAGATCCGCATTGAACGCTCCTCCGGTCTGGCGTCCCTGGATGCCCGCGCCCTGGCGCTGACTATCCACCACCTGACCGTCGAGCACGTCGCCGCCTCGGTCGCTGCCTGCAAGACGCGGGTGGTGGACATCGGCAGCCCGGTGATCGGCGACGGCGCCTCCGGCCGCGCCATGCTGCATGTGGAGATCGGCCTGCTCGCCGGCCGCACCACCGAGGCCAAGAAGGCCCTGGCGGAGGCGGTGCTGGCCGCCGCCGTGGCCACCCTCGGCGCCGGTGCGGCGGCCGAGACCCACGTCAGCGTCGAGATCCGCGACATGGACGCCGGCAGCTACCAGAAGACGGTCCTGTCGTGAGCGACCTGTCGGACCAGGCGCATTTCGGCCCCCAGGGTCCGGCGGCCGATCCGCCGCCGCCGCCCAAGGTGCCGCTGAAGGTGGAAGAGGCCGGCGCCGCCATCGCCATGGCGCTGATCTGCGTCATCAGCCTGGCCAACGTGGTGGTGCGCTACCTCACCAATGCCTCCTTCGCCTTCACCGAGGAATTCTCCGTCTTCCTGCTGGTGGTGATGACCCTGCTGGGCGCCTCGGTCGCCTTCGCCCGGCACGAGCACATCCGCATCACCTTCTTCCTGGAGCGCCTGCCGCGCCCGTTCCGCCTTGCCGCCGAGGCCGCCACGCTGCTGGTGACGACGGCGCTGTTTTCCATGGTGCTGTACTACGGCGCCCTGTTCGCCCTGGATGAATGGGAGTTCGAGACCGTCTCCGCCGGCCTCGGCTATCCCAACTGGATCTACACCGTGTGGCTGCCGCTGCTGTCGGCGGTGATCCTGTTCCGGGTGCTGGAGCGGGCCTGGCTGACCCTGCGGCAGGCGCGGGAGGATCGGCCGTCATGACTGCCAGCCTCGGCCTGCTGGCCGCCTTCGTGGTGCTGATGGTCATCGGCACCCCCATCGCCGTGGCGCTGGGCTTCGCCGGGGTGGTCGGCATCTGGATCGGGCTGGATGCCTATGCCCTCGCCAGCGTCGGCACCAATACGTACAACGGCCTTGCCAAGTATCCGCTGATCGCCATTCCGCTGTTCATCCTCACCGGCATGATTTTCGAGCGGTCAGGCGTGGCGAAAAGCCTCGTCACCTTCGCCAGCGCCCTCATCGGGCCGCGGCGCGGCGGGCTTGCCGTGGTGGCGGTGCTGGTGTGCCTGATGATGGGCGGCATGTCCGGCTCCGGCCCCGCCGACGCGGCGGCCGTCGCCATGGTGATGGTGCCGAGCATGATGAAGGCCGGCTACCCCAAGCCCTTCACGGCCAGCGTCATCGCCGCCGGCGCCTCCACCGCCATCCTCATCCCGCCGTCCATCGCGCTGATCGTCTATTCGATCATGGTGCCGGGGGCGGACCTGCGGGCGCTGTTCGCCGGCGGCGTCATCCCCGGCCTGCTGGCCGGCCTTGCCATCATCCTGCCGGTGCTGTGGCTGTCGCGCCGCCACGACTTCGGCGCCCACGAGGGGACGGAGCGGCCGCCGCTGCTGAAGAGCTTCATAGGCGCCGTGCCGGGCCTGATGGCGCCGGTGATCATCCTCGGCGGCCTGCGCTCCGGCCTGTTCACCCCGACCGAGGCGGCGGTGGTGGCGGTGGCCTACGGCCTTTTCGTCGGCACGGTGGTCTACCGCAACCTGACCTTCGCCGGCGTCTACAAGCTGTTCGTCGACAGCGCCGTGACCTCGGCCATCATCATGCTGATCATCTCGCTGGCCGGCATCTTCGCCTGGGCGGGGGCGACGCTCGGCACTTTCGATGCGACGGCGGCGGCGCTGCTGGCGCTGTCGGACAACCAGTGGGTCATCCTGGCGGTGGTGATGGTCTTCCTGCTGGCGGCCGGCATGGTGCTGGACGGGGTGAGCATCTACCTGATCATGCTGCCGCTGCTGATGCCGGTGGTGAGCGCCTTCAACTGGAACGTCACCTGGTTCGGCGTCGTCATGGCCATGAACATCGCCATCGGCCAGTTCACGCCGCCGGTGGCGGTCAACCTGATGGTCACCACCACCGTCGCCGGCATCACCATGGAAAGCACCTTCCGCTGGATCCTGTGGCTGGTCGGGTCCATGACGCTGGCCATGGTGGCGGTGATCGTGTGGCCGGAGCTGGTGCTGTGGCTGCCGCGGCTGCTCGGCTACCGCGTCTGACGGCCGCGTCCCGTGGCGCGGGGAGGGGGCGGAAACGTCCCTCCCCGCCGCCCGCCGGGTGGTAACCCCAGGCATCCTTCCTGATACCTCCGAACAATACCGGCGCCCGCCGATGCGATACGTCGGGCCAATTTCCATCCCGCCCCGGCGATGGAACACTGATGCTGGTCCTGCAGGCAGGACCGCCCGGACCGCCACCCAAACAAACCGGCGGCCGGGGGCTCTGACAGGGAGCGCTGGTAGACGATGATCCGGGGCACGACCGACACCACCACACACCCACCACCACCACCCGACCCCCGCTGAGCGGCGCCAGGAGAGCGCGCGCGTGCGCCAACGCACGCCGTCCACCCTCCGCCCGGTGCCGCCATCGTTCGACCGGCTTTCCCTCCCGCCTGCGCGTCGCCGCAAGAAGAAACTCGGGAGTGAAACCGCATGCATATCAGCAGCCAGGGCAGCCAGATCGCGCCCTCCGCCGCCGTCACCGAATTCCTGTCGCGCCTGTCCGACGGGCGCATGCTGATCGGCGACCGCTGGGTGGCGGCCGCCGACGGCGCCACCTTCGACGTGGTCGACCCGGCCACCGGGCGGGTGTTCCACCGCGCCCCGCAGGCCACCGCCGCCGATGTCGACGCCGCCGTCGCCGCCGCCCGCGAGGCCTTCGAGAACCCCGCCTGGGCGGACATGACCCCCACCGCCCGCGGCCAGCTGCTGTGGAAGCTGGCCGACCTGATCGAGGCCAATGCCGACGAACTGGCGGAAATCGAAAGCCTGGACAACGGCAAGGCCAAGGTGATCGCCCGCCACGCCGATGTCGTGCTGGCGGTGGACTTCCTGCGCTACATGGCCGGCTGGGCGACCAAGATCGAGGGCTCGACGGTCCCCGTCTCCGTCCCCTACATGCCTGGCGCCAAGCTGTTCGCCTATACCCAGCGCGAGCCGGTAGGCGTGGTGGCGCAGATCGTGCCGTGGAACTTCCCGCTGCTGATGGCGGCGTGGAAGCTCGGTCCGGTGCTGGCGGTGGGCTGCACCTCCGTGCTGAAACCGGCGGAGCAGACGCCGCTGTCGGCCCTGCGCCTGGGCGAGCTGATCCTGGAAGCCGGCTATCCGGCCGGCGTGGTCAACGTGGTCACCGGCTTCGGCCACATCGCCGGTGCCCGGCTGGCGGAACACCCGGACGTGGACAAGGTGGCCTTCACCGGCTCGACCGAGGTCGGCAAGCTGATCGGCCATGCCGCCATGTCCAACCTGAAGCGGGTGTCGCTGGAACTGGGCGGCAAGTCGCCGGTCATCGTGCTGCCCGATGCCGACCTGGAGCAGTCCATCGGCGGCGCCGCCAACGCCATCTTCTTCAACCACGGCCAGGTCTGCACCGCCGGCTCGCGGCTTTACGTCCACCGCTCGATCTTCGACCGGGTGGCCGAGGGCGTGGCGGCGGCGGCCAAGGGCATCCGCCTCGGCCACGGCCTCGACCCGGAAACCCAGATGGGGCCGCTGGTGTCGGAGGAGCAGGCGCGCCGCGTCGCCGGCTACATCGACGCCGGCCTGAGCGAGGGCGCCGAGGCCCTGTGCGGCGGCCGCCGTGCCGACCGCGACGGCTTCTTCGTCGAGCCGACGGTGCTGGTGGGCTGCGGCCCCGACGCCACCGTGGTGCGCGAGGAAATTTTCGGCCCGGTGCTCTGCGCCATGCCCTTCGACGACCTGGACGAGGTGGCCAAGGCCGCCAACGACACGCCCTACGGCCTCGCCGCCAGCGTGTGGGGCACCGATCTGCGCCAGATCCATCGTCTGGTGCCGAAGATCAAGGCCGGCACGGTGTGGGTCAACGCCCACAACGTGCTGGATGCGGCGCTGCCGTTCGGCGGCTTCAAGCAGTCGGGCTGGGGGCGCGAGATGGGACGGTCGGTCCTCGATCTCTACACCGAGGAAAAGTCCGTCTGCATGGTGGTCTGACGGAGCGGGCGGGCGCTGGCGGTCCCGGCCGGCGGCGCCGCCGCCCGCACCGTCGGGGGAATACAAGACAAACGACTGGAACAGGGTTGGAGTAGGACACATGACGCGATGGAGGACAGGGCTGCTGCCGGCATCCCTGATCGCCGTTTCCGCGGGCCTCGCGGCCGGCGGCGCGGCGGCGCAGACCCAGACCCAGACGCAGGCGCAGGCGCCGGATGCGCGGGCGATCATCACCGAACGCTGCGCCAGCTGCCACACGCCGGAAGGCGACGGCTGGAAACGAATCAGCCACATCCGCAAGAGCCCGGAAGGCTGGGAGATGACGCTGTTCCGCATGGGGCACCTGCATGGCGCCCGCCTGTCGGAAACCGAAGCGTCGACCCTGATCCGCTACCTTGCCGACACCCAGGGCCTGGCGCCGTCGGAAACCGCCGACTACCGCTATATCCTCGAACGGCAGCCGAACGTCGCCGAGGCGGAGGCGGACGAAGGCCTCGTCACCACCTGCGCCCGCTGCCACAGCTTCGCCCGCGTGGCGCTGCAGCGGCGCGATGCCGACGAATGGCTGAAGCTGGCGCACTTCCACGTCGGCCAGTTCCCCACCATCGAATACCAGTTCATGTCGCGCGACCACGAATACTGGCAGCGCATCTCCACCGAGACGCCGCAGATCCTCGGCCAGCGGTTCCCCTATGAGACCGCCGCCTGGACCGCCTGGAAGGACGCCGGCAAGGCCGACCCCGCCGGCACCTGGGCGGTTTCGGCCTATCAGCCCGGCAAGGGCGCCTACGGCGGCACCATGACCGTCACGGCGGCCGGCGAAGGCACCTACCGCGTCGCCTACGACCTCACCGACGCCGCCGGCCAGCCGCTGACCGGCGAAGGGCTCGCCAGCGTCTTCACCGGCTATGAATGGCGCGGCTCGGTCAGCCTCGGCGGCACCGACCTGCGCGAGATCATGGCCCTGAGCGAGGACGGCACCACCCTGTCCGGCCGCGCCTTCCAGGCCGCCGCCGACGAAGTGGGCGCCACCGTCACCGCCGTGAAGATGGACGGCCGCCCGGTGCTGGTCGGCCTCAGCAAGCCCAGCCTGAAGGCGGGCGAGAGCGCCACCGTCACCCTGTGGGGCGACGGCCTCGGCAGCCGCATCGACTTCGGCCCCGGCATCACCGTCGAGCCGCAGGGCGTCTCCGCCGGCCGTGCCGTGGTGCGCCTGACCGCCGCCCGCGACGCCGCCCCCGGCTGGCGCACGATCAAGGTCGGCGACGCCACGCTGGAGCAGGGCTTCGCCGTCTATCGCAGCGTCGACAGTGTCCGCATCGAGCCCGAAACGGCGGTCGCCCGCGTCGGCGGCGGCGGCGGTGCCCTGGGCGCCATCACCGCCCAGCTGGAGGCGGTGGGCTACCTCAACGGCCCCGACGGCCAGCCCGGCACCGACGATGATGTCCGCCTGGGCGCCCTGCCGGCCGCCTGGAGCGTCGCCAACCGCGACGAGGCCGCCGAGGGCATGGAAGACGCCCGCTTCGCCGGCACCATGAACAGCAGCAACGGCCTGTTCCAGCCGGCCCTGGCCGGTCCCAACCCGGAACGCCGGTTCGGCACCAACAACGTCGGCGACCTGACCGTCACCGGCACGGTGAAGGACGGCACCCGGTCGGTCAGCGGCGAAGGCCGGCTGGTGGTGACGGTGCAGCGCTGGAACGATCCGCCCATCCACTGAGCGATCCCCACGGAGGCTATCCCATGTCCACATTGCAACTGGCCGGGAACGACGTGCGGACGCTGACCTTCGGCGACCAGCGCATGCTGTTCCATGTGCCCTCCACCAGCGTCTTCGCGCTCGACCCGCTCGGCGCCGAACTGGTGGACCTGTTCCGCGAGCGGGGGGCGACCGGCGTCGGCGAGGATGACATCCGCGTCCGCTTCGACGGCCGCTATCCCGCCGCCGAGGTGGTGGAGACCCTGCGCGAGTTCATGACCCTGCGCATCGTCGGCCCCGGCGCCGCCACTCCGGCGGCGGCGGAGCCCATCGTGGTGCAGGAGCTGCCGGTTTCCACCGTCGTGCTCAACGTCAACACCGGCTGCAACCTCAGCTGCACGTACTGCTACAAGGAAGACCTGACCACCCCGGCCGCCGGCCAGCGCATGGAGTTCGACACCGCCGCCCGCGCCGTCGACCTGCTGCTGGAGGAAGCGGTGGGGCGCGACCGGGTGAACGTGGTGTTCTTCGGCGGCGAGCCGCTGAGCAACATGCCGCTCATCCGCTCCGTGGTCGATTATGCCGAGCGGCGCGGCCGGGAGGCGGGCAAGGTCATCGACTTCTCGCTGACCACCAACGCCACCCTGCTGACCGAAGACCTGGTGGACTACTTCGACGCCCACCGCTTCGGCATCACCATCAGCATGGACGGCCCGCCCGACCTGCACGACCGCAACCGCCGCACCGTCGGCGGCAAGGGCACCTACGACGTGGTGGCGGCCAAGGCGAAGATGCTGCTCGGCCGCTACAAGTCCCGCCCCATCGGCGCCCGCGTGACCCTGACCACCGGCGTCACCGACGTGGTGCGCATCCACCGGCACCTGAAGGAGGAACTGGGCTTCTTCGAGGTCGGGTTCTCGCCCGTCACCTCCGGCGACAACAGCTTCTTCAACCTGCTGCCCGACGAACTGGCGGCGGTGTTCGAGGGGCTGAAGGAGCTGGGGCGGCAGTATGTGGCGGCGGCGGTGGCCGGCGGCAACACCGGCTTCGGCAACATGCACCAGTTGATGACCGACCTGTCGGAAGGCACCTCCAAGTCGCTGCCCTGCGGCGCCGGCGCCGGCATGCTGGCGGTGGACCGCAAGGGCGACGTCAACCTGTGCCACCGCTTCACCGGATCGAAGATGCCCACCTTCGGCAATGTCGACGCCGGCTGGGACAAGGCGGCGGTGCGGCAGTTCCTGGAAGGGGCGGCCAACCGCAGCGATCCGGCCTGCTCCACCTGCTGGATCCGCAAGCTGTGCGCCGGCGGCTGCTACCACGAGGCCTACAGCCGCTATGCCGACCCGCTGCACCCCAACCACCACTACTGCGACCTGATGCGCGACTGGGTGGCGTTCGGGCTTGAATCCTACGCCGCCATCATGGCCGCCAACCCCGGCTTCTTCGATCGCCACGTCGCCCCGAGGAGGGCTCACTGATGAAGCACATCACCCCGCTGAACCGGAAGGCCAAGGCCGTCGAGCAGGCCGCCGAGGGCGGCGCCGTCGACGAGGTCTATGCCATGTCCTCCATCGTCACCGGCTGCACCGCCACCGTCGATCCGGGTTGGGAAATCGACCCCTTCGGCAGCGTCGCCGCCCTGTGCGCGCCCATGGAGGCCGACCTCTACGGCTGTTCCGACCCCTGCTGGTGGCCGGCGCAGGTGCCCGACACCATGAACACCTAC
This sequence comes from Caenispirillum bisanense, assembly GCF_039523075.1. NCBI lineage: Bacteria > Pseudomonadati > Pseudomonadota > Alphaproteobacteria > Rhodospirillales > Novispirillaceae > Caenispirillum > Caenispirillum bisanense. The sequence continues at coordinate 29,512 of NZ_BAAAEP010000028.1, read as the reverse complement.
CCGGACTGGAACGCCAACGCGCCCTCGGCCCAGAACGACTGGCGCGAGCTGGGCGCCGTCTTCCCCAAGAAGTGAGCCGGCGTCAGGCAAGGAGATCGAAGAGATGAAGGCAATTCGTTCCGCCCTTCTGGCCGCCGCGGCCGGACTGGCGCTGGCGGCCGGCGGCGGTGCCGTCGCCGAGGCCGCCGCCAAGGAATACCTGCTGACGGCGGCCAAGCCCAACAAGGTGGTGCTCATCGACCCCGCCGCCCGTGCGGTGGAAAAGGTGATCGACATTCCCGGCCCCGGCGTCGCGCCGTGGACCGTGATCCCGTCGCCCGACGGCCGCATCGCCTACGTCGTCACCGCCCATAACGAGGCGGTGGTGGGCGTCGACCTCGACACCGGCGCCGAGGTCTTCCGCACCGACATGAACGAGCCGGAGAACGTGCGGTCCAAGATCATGCCGGCGGTGGAACTGTCGCGCGACGGCACCGAGCTGTTCGTCTACGTCTCGCCCATGCGCGAGCTGCCGGGCGAATACCAGGTGCTCGACACCAAGGTGAAGGTCTTCGCCGTCGCCGATGGGGTCGGGGCCAAGCCGGTGCGCGAGTTCACGGCGCCGCGGCGCATCGCCGTCTTCGCCATGGCGGCCGACGACCAGACCCTGTGGGGCCTCGGCTGGGATCTCTACGGCTTCGACCCGAAGACCGGCGAGATCAAGCAGACCCACAAGATCACCAGCGGCCCGGCGCCCGACCGCGCCCCGGCCGACATCCTGGACTTCTGGCCCCAGTTCGAGCAGGCGGACGTGTTCTCCACCCCCTACTACACGGTGGACACCACCAAGTCGCTGGAAGACCCCACCGCCTACAAGACCGGCATGCTGACGCTCGACCTGAAGACCGGCGAGTTCGTCATGAACGAGTTCGAGGAAACGGTGGCGGTGATCTTCTCCTCGGTCGTCAGCCCGGCGCGGCGGAACGAGGTGTTCAGCACCTACACCCAGCTGTCCAAGATCGACACGGCGACCGACACGCTGGTGAACCGCATCGACCTGCCGCACACCTATTACTCCATCAACATCAGCGGCGACGGCGAGGAGGTCTATGTCGCCGGCACCATGTGCGACATCGGCATCTATTCCACCGCCGACCTGTCGCCCAGGGGCCGGGTGGAAATCCCCGGCTGCCCGGACATGGGCGTGTCGTCGCTCCGCGTCATCGAGCGCTGAGCATGACGGAGGCGCCGAGCCCGCAAGGCCCCCGCGCGGCTCCGGCGCGGTCGACGCGGGATCAGGTCCGGTGGGCCTGGTCCTTCGTCGCCCCGCACCGGGCGACGCTGGCCGCCATTGCGCTGACCTCGCTGCTCGGGGTCGGCGTCGGGCTGGCGCAGCCGTGGATCACCAAGCTGCTCATCGACGATGCCCTGATCGGCGGCAACCTGCGCCTGCTGGTCGGCCTGAGTATCGGCATGGTGGTGATCGGCATTGTGTCCACCGCCCTGTCGGCGTGGACCCGCTGGATCTACGTCCGTGCCTCCGGGCGCATCCTGTTTGCCATGCGCGGGCGGGTGCATGCCCACCTGCTGACCCTGTCGCCGCGCTTCTATGCCCGCTGGAAGACCGGCGACCTGATGAGCCGCCTGGACGGCGACATCGGCGAGATCCTGCGCTTCGCCGTCGATGCGCCGCTGGCCGCCCTCAACGCCGTGCTGGTGCTGGCGGGCGCCCTGACGCTCATGCTGCTGCTCGACCCGTGGCTGACGGCGCTGGCGCTGGCGCTGCTGCCGGCGCAGCTGTTGTTCCTGCGCTGGGTGCGGCCCATCGTCGACCGCCGCACGCGGGCGTTGCGGGAGCGGGCCGGCGAGGTTTCCAGCTTCCTCGTCCGCAGCCTGCAGGCGGTGAAGGTGGTGCAGGCCTTCCGCGCCGAGGCGGCGGAGCGCCGCCAGCTCGACCGCCTGGGCGGCAGCTACCTCGACGACCTGCTGCGGCTGCAGATGGTCAACTTCGCCGCCGGGGCGGTGCCGGGGCTGTTCGGCTCGGTCGGCAATGCGCTGGTGTTCGTCGCCGGCGGCCTGATGGTGCTGAACGGCAGCTTCACCCTGGGCGGGCTGATCGCCTTCACCGCCTACCTCGGCCGCGCCACCGGGCCGCTGCAATCGCTGCTCGGCCTGTGGGTGGCGGTGCGGCGGGCGCGGGTGAGCCTCGACCGGGTGATGGAAGTCCTCGACGCCGCCCCCGACGTGCAGGACCCGCCGCAGCCGCGCCGGCTGGCCGACCATGCCGCCGCTTCGGTGGTGCTGGATCGGGTGAGCTTCCGCCACCATGCCGACGGGCCGCTGGTGCTCGACGGCGCCAGCCTGGAGGTGCGGGCGGGCAGCAAGGTGGTCATCGTCGGTGCCTCCGGCGCCGGCAAGAGCACGATGGTGGACCTGCTGCACCGCCACTTCGACCCCGAGGCCGGCACCGTGCGCGTCGGGTGGGAGGACGTGCGCGACCTCGCCCTGGCCGACCTGCGCCGGCAGGTGGCGGTGATGGGGCAGGAGGTGGTGCTGTTCCCCGGCACCATCGCCGACGTGCTGCGCCTGGGCGCGCCGGATGCCGACGATGCGGCGGTGGAACGCGCCGCCCGTGCCGCCCAGCTCGGCCCGCTGCTGGATCGCCTGCCGCTCGGCCTCGCCACGCCGGTGGGGGAGGCGGGCGCCCTGTTCTCCGGCGGCGAGCGGCAGCGCATGGCGCTGGCCCGCTGCCTGCTGCTGGACCCGGCGGTGCTGGTGCTGGACGAACCGACCTCGGCGCTGGATGCAGCCACTGCCGCCGCCCTGGCGGCGGAGATCGACCGCCTGTTCGGCCATCGCACCCGCATCGTCGTCAGCCACCGGCCCGACATGCTGGCCGGCGCCGATGCGGTGTGGGAGCTGCGCGGCGGCCGCTTCCACCGCCTGCCGGTCGCTGCCGCCCCCCACCAGCCTGCGCCACCGCCGCCGCCGATGCGGGAGATTGCCTGATGCCGGCCGACAGCCTCATCCCCACCGTCGCCGTGATCGACAGCGGCATCGCCGCCCCCCATTCGGAGGCGGTGCGCCTCGCCCGCGCCTTCCGCCTCGGCGTCGACGGCCAGGTGCGACCGGTGCCGCCGGAGCCCGACAGCCTCGGCCACGGCACGGCGGTGGCGCGGCTGGTGCGCGAGGCCTGCCCGGCGGTGCGGCTGCTCGACGCCCAGGTGTTCGGCCGCCACAGCGCCACCTCGGCGGCGCTGGTGGCGGCGGGGCTGACCTGGGCGGTGGAGCAGGGGGCGGAGATCTGCGTCCTCAGCCTCGGCCTGCGCAGCGACCGGGCGGTGCTGGCGGAAGCCTGCGCCGCCGCCGTCGCCGCCGGGGTGATCGTGGTCGCCTCCGCCCCCGCCCGCGGCGGACCGGTCTATCCCGCCGCCTATCCCGGCGTGGTGCGGGTGTCGGGCGATGCCCGCTGCGGCGACGGCGACCTGTCGTGGTTCGGCGCCGGCTGCCCGGAATACGGCGCCTGCCCCGGCGTCACCGTGGAGCCCGGCCGCCAGCCCACCGGCGGCGCCAGCTTCGCCGCCGCCCGCCTGGCCGGCGTGCTGGCCGCCGCCCTGGCCTCCGGCGACCTGGCGCGCGGGGCCGGCCCGCACGACTGGCTGCGCGCCGCCGCCCGCTTCCAGGGGCGGGAGAACCGCGTCGCGGCGCCCTGACCTGGTGTAGGCTGGCAGGGCCGAGACCGCGCCCGCCGCCCGCCACGGAGACCGCCATGCCCGCGCCCGACCTGATCGTCCGCAACGCCACCCTGCCCGATGGCCGCCGCGGCCAGGACATCGTCGTCACCGCCGGCCGCATCGCCGAGGTACGGCCGGCGGTGGCGGCCGAGGCGGCGCAGGAGATCGACGCCGCCGGCCAGCTGGTGACGCCGCCCTTCGTCGATGCCCACTTCCACATGGACTCCACCCTCTCCCACGGCCTGCCGCGGGTGAACCGCTCCGGCACGCTGCTGGAGGGCATCGCCCTGTGGGGGGAGCTAAAGCCCGACCTGACGGCGGAGGCCATCGCCGCCCGCGCGCTGGAGTATTGCGACTGGGCTGTGGCGCGCGGCCTGCTCGCCATCCGCAGCCACGTGGACGTCTGCGACCCGCGCCTGCTGGCGGTGGAGGCGCTGCTGGCGGTGAAGCGGCAGGTGGCGCCCTGGCTCGACCTGCAACTGGTGGCCTTCCCGCAGGACGGCCTGCTGCGCAGCCTCGGCGCCGAGGCGCAGCTGCTGCGGGCGCTGGACCTGGGGGTGGAGGTGGTGGGCGGCATCCCCCACTTCGAGCGCACCATGGCCGACGGCGCCGCCAGCGTGCGGCGGCTGTGCGAGATCGCCGCCGAGCGGGGCCTGCCGGTGGACATGCACTGCGACGAAAGCGACGATCCGCTGTCCCGCCACGTGGAAACCCTGGCGGCAGAGACGGTGCGCCTGGGGCTGCAGGGGCGGGTGACCGGCTCGCACCTGACCTCCATGCACAGCATGGACAATTACTACGTCAGCAAGCTGATCCCGCTGATGGTGGAGGCGGAGTTGGGCGTGGTCGCCAACCCGCTCATCAACATCACCTTGCAGGGCCGCCACGACACCTATCCCAAGCGTCGCGGCATGACGCGGGTGCCGGAGCTGATGGCGGCGGGGCTGACGGTCGCCTTCGGCCATGACTGCGTCATGGACCCGTGGTACGGCCTCGGCTCCGGCGACATGCTGGAGGTGGCCGGCATGGGCCTGCACGTCGCCCAGATGACCGGGGTGGAGGCCATGCGGGCCTGCTTCGACGCCGTGACGGTGAACCCCGCCCGCCTGCTGGGGCTGGAGGGCTATGGCCTGGCGCCGGGCTGCCGGGCCGACTTCGTGCTGCTGCAGGCTGCCGACCCGGTGGAAGCCCTGCGCCTGCGGGCGGAGCGGCTGGCGGTGGTGCGGGCCGGTCGGGTGATCGCCGCCGCCTCCCGCCGCGACAGCGTGCTGACGCTGCCGGGGCAGGAGGCGCGGCGGGTGGACTTCCGCCGCCGGGGCGACGGCTGACCTCACCCCGCCGGGCGGTCGTCGGCGTCGGGCAGGCGGATGAGGGTGACGAGGCCGGTGGCGACCAGGGTTTCCTTCCCCTCGCTGACGCCATAGACGTTGGACTGGCAGATGGTCAGGGTGCGGCCGGCGCGGATCACCGAGCCCACCGCGTCCAGCCACTCGCCCCGCGCCGGGGCCACCAGATTGATCTTGAACTCCACCGACAGCACCGTGCTGCCTTCCGGGAAGGTGGTGAAGGCGGCATAGCCGGCGGCGGAATCGGCGATGGAGGTGGTGGCGCCGGCATGGAAGAAGCCGTGCTGCTGGGTCAGCGTGCGGCTGAACGGCAGACGGATGCGCACCATGCCGCGCTCCACGTCGACGAGGCGGGCGCCCAGGTGCTCCATCAGGCCCTGGCGGGAAAAGCTGTCGAGCACGCGGGCGCGCAGGGCTTCCGCCTCAGTGACGGCGGGCGGCGGGCTGACGATGTCGGGCGGGGTCAGGGTCATGATGCGGTGGTCCTTGTGACGGTGGGAGAGGAACGGCCGGCGAAGGCGGCCATGGCGGCACGGCGGGCGGGGGAGGGGAAGCCCTGGTGGAACAGGTGGCGCTCCAGGGTCAGGCCGGCGGCCAGCGGCAGCTCGTGCGCCGCCAGCGCCGCCTGCTTGAGGCGCTGTACCGCCGCCGGGGCATGAGCGGCGATGATGGCGGCGGCGGCCAGGGCCTCGTCGGCCACCCGGTCGGCCGCTACCACCCGCGACACCAGCCCGGCGGCCAGCGCCTCGGCGGCGGTCAGCGGCCGGCCGGTGAGCAGCAGGTCGAGCGCCACCGCCTTGCCGACGGCCCGCATCAGCCGCTGCGTGCCGCCGCAGCCGGGCATGGTGGCGAGGGTGATTTCCGGGTGGCCGAAGCGGGCGGTATCGGCGGCGATCACCACGTCGCACATCTCCACCAGCTCGCAGCCGCCGCCGAGCGCCGCTCCCTGCACCGCCGCCACCACCGGCTTGCGCGCCACCGCCAGGGCGGGGCAGGCGCCGCTGAAGTCGTCGGCGAGCAGGTCGGCAGGCTCCAGCGCCGCCATCTCGGCGATGTCGGCCCCGGCGCAGAAATGCGGACCCGCCGCCGCCAGCAGGATCACCGCCACGGCGGGATCGGCCTCGGCCTCCGTCACCGCTGCGGTAAGGGCGGCAGCCAGGTCGCGCGACAGGGCATTGCGCGCCTGCGGGCGGTTGAGGGTGAGGCAGGCGATGCGGTCGCGGTGCTCGACCAGGACAAGGGGCGGCGGCATGGCGGGGGCGGGCTCCGGCTGAAACGGCGGTGAACGGCATCAGCCTAGCCGCCGCCGGTGGCCGCCGTAGACCGGGAAGTTCTCAGCTTCAGGTGAGCGTCGTTCATCCGAGGGCGGTGGAAAAGCGGTTGCCGCCGAGGCCCTTTGCCGCGACCCTGGGCCGTGTCGCCGACTGCTTCCCGGACCCGCCGCCCGCCATGGCCTACCGCCTGCCGCCGCTCAACACCCTGCGCCTGTTCGAGGCCGCCGGCCGTCACCTCAGCTTCAAGCTGGCGGCGGAGGAACTGAACCTGACCCCCAGTGCCGTCAGCCACGGCATCCAGACCCTGGAGGACTGGCTGGGGGTGCCGCTGTTCGCCCGCGGCCACCGCGCCATCACCCTGACCGCCGCCGGCCATGCCTATCTGCCGCGGGTGCGCGACGCCCTGGAACTGATCGCCGGCGCCACCGAGGCGGTGCCCGGTCGCCGCCCCTCCGGCCGGCTGGCGGTGAGCGTGGCGCCGAGCTTCGGGCTGCGCTGGCTGATCCCGCGGCTGTCGCGCTTCCAGGCCCGCCACCCGGACCTCGACGTCACCCTCGACACCGCCCACCGGCAGGTGGAGTTCCCGCGCGACGACGTCGACGTCGCCATCCGGCGCGGCCGTGGCGGCTGGCCGGGGGTGGAGGCGGTGCGGCTGGTGGGGGAGGATCTGGTGCCGGTGTGCGCCCCGGCCCTGGCGGCCACGCTCGCCAGCGCCGCCGATCTGGAGCGCGCCATCCTGCTGCATGTGGTCAGCGTGCCGGAGGACTGGGACGCCTGGGCGGCCCTCAGCGGGGCGGCGGGGCTCGACACCCGCCGCGGCCTGCGCTTCGACACCATCCACATGGCGCTGGAGGCGGCGGTGCAGGGCCTGGGCGTCGCCATGGGGCGCCTGCCCATCGTGCAGCCCGACATTGATGCCGGCCGTCTGGTGCCGGTGCTCGGCCCGCCGCGTGCCTGCGCCGCCGGCTACTGGCTGCTGAGCGCCCCCGACGCCGGCCGCCGCCCCGCCATCGCCGCCTTCCGCCGCTGGATCGGCGAGGAACTGGCCGGCACGGCGGCGGGGGACGACGGCGACGGCGGCAACGGCGGGGTGGGCGAGGCGCGTCAGCGGCCGCTGTAGCGGGGCGTCCGCCGCGCCATCCAGGCGTCCAGCCCTTCGCGCAGGTCGGCGGTCGGCACCATGCGGCCGAACTGTTCCGCCTCCATCGCCAGCCCTTCGCCGATGCTGGCGTTGATGCCGCGGGTGGTGGCGGTGAGGATGCTGCGCACCGCCAGCGGCGAATGGCGCAGGATGCGCCGGGCGAGGCCGACGGCGGTGTCCATCAGCGCCGCATGGGGCACCACCGCGTTGACCAGCCCCAGCTCCAGCGCCCGGGCGGCGGGGAAGGGATCGCCGGTCAGCAGCAGTTCCAGCGCCCGCTTGCGCCCGGCCAGACGCGGCAGGCGCTGGGTGCCGCCGAAGGTGGGCGGCATGCCGAGGGCGATTTCCGGCTTGGCGAACACTGCCCGGTCGCTGGCGACGGCCAGCGGCGCCGCCTCGGTGATCTCGCAGCCGCCGCCGTAGGCGAGGCCGTTGACGGCGACGATGACCGGCTTGCCGAAGGACTCGATGCGCGCGGTCATGGCCTGGCCGCGGCGGACGAAATCGCGTAGCGCCGCCTCCGCCCCCGCCGCCACGCTGGCGGAGAACTCGGGGATGTCGCCGCCGGCGGAAAAGGCGCGGTCGCCGGCGCCGGTGAGGATCACGGCGCCGATGCCGGCGTCGGTCTCCAGCCGGTCGAGGGCGGCCAGCACGGCGTCGGCCAGGGCATAGCTGATGGCGTTGAGCTTGTGCGGCCGGTTGAGGGTGAGCACGGCGATGCCATCGTCGCGGCGGTCGCACAGCAGGATGTCGGACATGAACTGCCTCCGATAGGGGTGAGGCGTCCACGGTGGCGGCGCAGCGGGGGCGGCGGCAAACGGGCTTTCCTCACCCGCCGGCCAGCGCCGTTCATGCGAACCCGAACCCGAACCCGCCGCCCGGCAAGACAAAACCCCCGCCGGCGGTGCGGCGGGGGTTCTGCGGTCGGTGCGACTGGTCCGGCAGGCGGATCAGACGGTGACGGTATCGGCCACCTCGCGGAATTCCGCGATCTGGTCGAAGTTCATGTAGCGGTAGATGTCGCCGGCCTTCTGGTTGACGACGGTCACCTGCTCCATGTACTCGGCGACCGTCGGGATGCGACCCAGCAGGGCGCAGACGGCGGCCAGCTCGGCCGAACCCAGGTAGACGCGGGTGTCGATGCCGAGGCGGTTCGGGAAGTTGCGGGTGGAGGTCGACATGGCGGTCGAGCCCTTGCGGATCTGCGCCTGGTTGCCCATGCACAGCGAGCAGCCCGGCGTTTCCATACGGGCGCCGGTGCGGCCGAGGACGCTGTAATAGCCCTCTTCGGTCAGCACGGTGGCGTCCATCTTGGTCGGCGGGGCGATCCACAGGCGGGTCGGGATGTCCGACTTGCCTTCCAGCACCTTGGCGGCGGCGCGGAAGTGGCCGATGTTGGTCATGCACGAGCCGATGAAGACTTCGTCGATGGTGTCGCCGGACACATCCGACAGCACCTTCACGTCGTCCGGGTCGTTCGGGCAGGCGACGATCGGTTCCTTGATGTCGGCCAGGTCGATCTCGATGACGGCGGCGTATTCGGCGTCGGCATCGGGGGCGAGCAGGCTCGGCTTGGCGATCCAGTCTTCCATCGCCTTGATGCGGCGTTCCAGGGTGCGCCGGTCTTCATAGCCGTTGGCGATCATCCACTTCATCAGCGTGATGTTCGACCGCATGTACTCGATGATCGGCGCTTCGTTCAGGCGCACCGTGCAGGCGGCGGCGGAGCGCTCGGCCGAGGCGTCGGACAGTTCGAACGCCTGTTCGACCTTCAGGTCGGGCAGGCCCTCGATCTCCAGGATGCGGCCGGAGAAGACGTTCTTCTTGCCCTTCTTCTCCACCGTCAGCAGGCCCTGGCGGATGGCGTAGAGCGGGATGGCGTTGACGAGGTCGCGCAGGGTGACGCCCGGCTGCATCTCGCCCTTGAAGCGCACCAGCACGCTTTCCGGCATGTCCAGCGGCATGACGCCGGTGGCGGCGGCGAAGGCGACGAGGCCCGAGCCGGCCGGGAAGGAAATGCCGATGGGGAAGCGGGTGTGCGAATCGCCGCCGGTGCCGACGGTGTCGGGCAGCAGCAGGCGGTTCAGCCACGAGTGGATGACGCCGTCACCCGGCCGCAGCGACACGCCGCCACGGGTGGAGATGAAGGCCGGCAGCTCGCGGTGGGTCTTGACGTCCACCAGCTTCGGATAGGCGGCGGTGTGACAGAACGACTGCATCACCAGATCGGCCGAGAAGCCGAGGCAGGCCAGATCCTTCAGCTCGTCGCGGGTCATCGGGCCGGTGGTGTCCTGCGAGCCGACGGTGGTCATCTTCGGTTCGCAGTAGGTGCCGGGGCGGATGCCCTTGCCTTCCGGCATGCCGCAGGCGCGGCCGACCATCTTCTGGGCCAGGGTGTAGCCCTTGCCCGAATCGGCCGGCGCCTTGGGCAGGCGGAACAGGGTGGAGGGCGCAAGGCCCAGCGCCTCGCGGGCGCGGGCGGTGAGGCCGCGGCCGATGATCAGCGGAATGCGGCCGCCGGCGCGCACTTCGTCGAAGATCACGTCGGACTTCACGGTGAACTCGGCGATGACGGCGCCGTTCTTCAGGGCCTTGCCGTCATAGGGGCGCAGCTCGATCACGTCGCCCATGTCCATCTGGCTGACGTCCAGCTCGATCGGCAGGGCGCCGGCGTCTTCCATGGTGTTGTAGAAGATCGGGGCGATCTTGCTGCCGAGGCACACGCCGCCGAAGCGCTTGTTCGGCACGAAGGGAATGTCTTCGCCGGTGAACCACAGCACCGAGTTGGTGGCCGACTTGCGGGACGAGCCAGTGCCGACCACGTCACCCACGTAAGCGACCAGGTTGCCCTTGGCCTTCAGCTCTTCCAGGAACTTCACCGGGCCGCGCACGCCGGCTTCTTCCGGCTCGATGCCGGGGCGCGGGTTCTTCAGCATGGCCAGCGCATGCAGCGGGATGTCCGGGCGGCTCCAGGCGTCGGGGGCCGGCGACAGGTCGTCGGTGTTGGTCTCGCCGGTCACCTTGAAGACGGTGACGGTCAGGCTTTCCGGCACGGCGGGGCGGGAGGTGAACCATTCCGCCTCGGCCCACGACTGTAGCACCGCCTTGGCGTTGGCGTTGCCGGCTTCGGCCAGTTCCTTGACGTCGTGGAAGTAGTCGAACACCAGCAGGGTCTTCTTCAGGCCCTCGGCGGCGGTGGCGCCGCACTCGGCATCCTTCAGCAGCTGGATCAGCGGCACGATGTTGAAGCCGCCGAGCATGGTGCCCAGCAGTTCGGTCGCCTTGACGCGGGAGATGAGGGCGCACTTTTCCTCGCCGGCGGCGACGGCGGCCAGGAAGGCGGCCTTCACCTTGGCGGCGTCGTCCACACCGGCGGGCACGCGGTGGGTGATCAGGTCGACAAGGGCCTGCTCCTCGCCGGCGGGCGGGGACTTCAGCAGGGCGACCAGCTCTTCCGTCTGCTGGGCGGAGAGCGGCAGGGGCGGAATGCCGAGCGCCGCGCGCTCGGCGACATGCTGGCGATAAGCTTCAAGCACGACCTGATCCTCTCGAAAAGGGTTACGGGAGAGTGAGACTCCAGTTTGCTGCCGCGGCGCACGGTGCCCCCGAGGACGAGGTCGGTACGGCTGCCGGAACCTGAGGTGCGTCCGCTGCGGTGGCTTTCCCGGCGGGAAGATAGCATGCCTCCACGAAAAGGGAAGAGCATCCACCCACCCGTTAGGGGAGGGCGGGCCGCGTGCCGCCTGCGGTCGGTGCCCGCCGGAGCGACCAAAGGCCGGTATTGCCGCTCCTGCCCGGTCAGGGTGTTCCGACCATCGTCCAATTGGGGAAAAGCCATTATTTCGCTATGGTTGAAATGGATCGGCGGGCGGCGCGGGAGAAGCCGCCGCCCGTGATCGCAACCGGCGGCGGGTCGCCTGGTCCGCCGCCCGCACAAGGGGGGAGTCATGATCAGAACCTTGCTGTCCGCGCTGGCCGTCGCGGTGCTGCTGCTGGCCGGCGTGCCGGCCGTGGCCGCCGGCCCGCACGACGATCTGCTGAAGGCGTCCGACATCGAGGCCGCGGCGGGCCTGACCGGCGTTGCCGGGCTGGAGCGGCTGTCGCAGCCGTGGGCCGGCGGCACGCTCAACTTCGCCACCGCCGAGGGCGCGCCGCTGCTGATGGTGCAGGTGGCCGACGCCAGCTATTACGACCAGTTCCACAAGGCCTATCACGGCGGCGACCTGACGCTGGCCGATGCCGCCTTCAGCGGCACCATCCAGCCGGCTTCGACGCCCAACTTCGTGGCCTTCCGCAAGGGCGTCACCTGCGTCACCCTGACCGTCTTCCCCGACCCCTCCGGCACGGCGCTGCCGCTGGATCTGGCGGCGCTGGTGCGCATCGCCGAAGTGGTCGCGGCGCGACTGTGACCGCCAGGGGAGGGAGCTTCATCATGCCGCATCATCATCATCATCAGACCCGCCGCGCCGCGCCGGCGACCCTGACCGCCGCCGCCGTTGCCGCCGTGACCGTGGCGCTGGCCGTCGCCGCCTCGGCCGTGCCCGCCGCCGCCCAGGTGCAGGCCCCCGGCCTGCAGGGCCCCACCCGGCTGGTGGCGCCGGGGGCGGAGCGGGGCGTCATCATCATCTCCGGCCGGGTGGTCAAGGTGGAGGGCGATGCCGTCACCCTGCGCGACGCCACCGGCCGCGAGAGCACCCTCAGCAGCCCGATGGCCGCCGACCTGCAGCCGGGCGATGCCGTGGTGGTCGAAAACGGCGTCCTCCGCAAGGGCCGCTGACAGGGGAGACAGGGGAGGGAGCACCATCATCATGCGCATGCGTATCACTCCGCCCGCCGCCGCCGCAGCCGCCCTGGCGGCGCTGGCCGCCGGGCTGGCGCCGCTGGCGCCGGCGACGGTGGGCGGGGGGAGGCGGGGGGGGCGCGCCGGCGCGGGCCAACCGCCGTGCCCGGCGAGACGTGGCAGGTGTCCACCGCCATGACCATGGAAGGCATGGCCATGCCGCCGCAGGTGTCGCAGGTCTGCCTGCCCAAGGGTGCGGGGGCCGAGGCGGCCCCCAAGGGCGTGCCGGCGGATCAGGACTGCCGCCTGTCGGACTCCCGCACGGTCGGCGCCACCACCACCATGACCATCGTCTGCAGCGGGCCGGAGCCCATGACGGGCACCATCGAAAGCACCGTCGAAGGCCCCGACGCCTATCGCACGGTGATGAAGATGGAGATGGAGGGGGTGCCGGTGACCGTCACCTCCAGCGGCCGGCGGCTGGGCCAGCCGTGCGAGGCGGCGGCGCCCTGAGCGGTCATCTTGTCGCAGGTCGGCCGGCGGATGCGGCGGCAGGGTCAACCTGACGCTGCGTCCGCTGTGCTGCATTGCAACCCCGAGGCCGGCGTGCCACAGTCCGCACGGACTGACACATACCACTTCCGGGGGATGTTGGGGTGGAACACTTCATCGAGAACAATCTGTTCCGCAGCCGCTGGCTGCTGTTTCCGTTCTATGTCGGGCTGGCGCTGGGCATCGTCGCCCTGCTCGCCAAGTTCCTGCAGGAACTGTGGCACCTGCTGCCGCACATCTTCAGCATGACCGAGGCCCAGGTCATCCTGCTGGTGCTGACGCTGGTCGACATCACGCTGCTGGCCAACCTGATGCTGATGGTCATCTTCGTCAGCTACGAGAACTTCGTGTCGCGCTTCATGTGCGACCACGCCGACCGTCCGGGCTGGATGGACACCATGGACTTCAGCAGCCTGAAGCTGAAGCTGCTCGGCTCCATCGCCGCCATTTCGGCGATCCAGCTGCTGAAGGTGTTCATGGACGAGAACGGCCCGGACCCGAACAAGGTGCCGTGGCTGATCGGCATTCACCTGACCATCGCCGTGTCGGGCATGGTGCTGGCGCTGATGGACAAGTGGTCGCACGGCGCCCACGAAGCGCCGGCCGCTCCGGGCAACGGCAACGGCACCGGCAACGGCGGCTCCGGCCACCACTGACGGTCGCGGGGACCAGGGGCTGGCGGCGTCACACCATGCGCTGCCAGCCCGTCGCCCAGCGTTCCAGCAGCACCACGCCCTTCACCAGCCGGTCGCCGTCCAGCTTGTTGAGGCGCACCGATGACAGCGGCTTGCCGTCCTCCATCAGGTCGACGGCATCCTGCACGGCGGCGGCGTAGGTGACGCTGTCGTCGGCGATGCGCGACAGGATGTCGAGCAGCTTGTCGGCGTCCTCCAGCCCCTTCTTCAGGTCGTCGTTGCCCTTGGCCGTCTTCTTGGCGGTGCCGACGTGGCCGTACATGACCGAAACGGCGCGCGACATCTTGTTGGCGGCCGGCACCAGGGTGTCGGCGATGGACTTCAGCTTGCGCTTGGCGTCGTCGTTGGCGCCCTTGCCGAAGCCGGCCTTCAGCAGCGACTTGGCGAGCTTGCCGCTGCTGCCGCCGGGCAGCTTGCTGGTGAACTTGTCCACCTCGTCGTCGGTCATGCCCTTGGCCAGCCGCTTGGCGAGCGTATCGCCGCCCACCGGCAGCAGCCCCTTGATGGTGCGGCCCTGGCCGCGCTGCTTCTGGTTCTGGGCGGCGATGATCTCCGGCGCCTGCGGCGCGGTGCGGGCGATGTCCTTGGCGTGGGCGGCGGACTGCTTGCAGGTGTTGGCGAGCGCCGCTGCCGCCTTGCGGAACCCGCCGGGATCGGCGGGCTTCTTCTTCTTGTCGTCGTCGTCATCGTCGTCGTCGAGCGCGGCGGCGCCCTTCTTGCCGCCCTTGGCCTTGCGCCCGCCGCCGGCATCGTCGTCGTCGTCCTCGCCGCCCTTCTTCTTCTTTTTCTTCGAGCCGCCGCGGATCTCGGCGATCAGTTCCAGGAAGTCGTCGTCATCGAAGGCGGCCGGGTGATCCTTGCGGAACTGCGCCAGATCCTTCAGCAGCATGGTCACCGGCGCCCGCACCTGCTTGGCTTCCGCCGGCAGCACCTTCAGCATGGCGTTGGCCCGCCGTTCCAGCAGGTCGGCCTGTTTGTGCAGGCCCTGGATGCGCTTCTTCCAGGTGCGCTCGGCATTGGCGAGGTGCTTTTCCACCTTGGCCGGGTCGGTCTCGTCGGCGTAGGTCTCGGCGGTGAAGATCTTCCACTTGATGCCGCGCCACAGGGTGTAGAGGTCGTCGACCGTATCCACCAGGTCTTCCTGGTCGTAGAACTCGCGATACTCGGCGAAGCCCTGCCAGAACTTGGGGTTCAGGGTGCGCTGCGGCTTGGGCGGAAGGGTCTTCATTGCAGGGCCTGCATCTTCCAATGGATTACCGCGAAGGATGCTCTAAAATTCCGGTCGCTGCAATCATGGGCGGAACTTGCCATAGTGCAGCACCAGTCTGGCCCACGGAGGACTCATGCGCCTGAAGGAATTCGTCAGTGCCAACCCGCACATGGACAGCACCGGCTGGCGCCAGGAACTGGTCGGCGGGACGGTGGTGACCCTGCCGGCGCGGCCGGAAGGCCTGCAGATGCGCAGCCTGTCGGTGTTCGGGGCGCTGGCCGGCTGCGCCCGCCGGGCCGACGGCAAGCAGCGCATCGACAGCGGCTCCGGCATCGGTGTCGAGGCGCCGGAGGGCGATCACTTCCGCATCGCCGACGTCATCATCCAGCTGCCCGGCAAGATGGCCAAGCGGTTCGATCCGGTGCTGGTGGCGCTGGTGGTGGAGGATGCCGCCGCCCTGGCGGCGGAGGATGCGGCGCGGCTCGCCATCTACCGCCGCCACCGGACGGTGAAGGAAGTGCTGCTGTTTTCCGCCGACCGCGCCGTCTGCGCCGTCCATCGCCGATTCGGCGGCGCCTGGATCGACGATGTGGTGACCGGCGCCGATGCCACGGTGCGACTCGGCTCCCTCGGCGTGTCGCTGCTGCTGCTGACCGCCTACCCCGACCTGGCGCCGGAGTGATCGCCGCGGGCGAGGGCGTCGCGCAGCGACTGGATCTCGTCCAGGGCCTCCCGCAGGGCCGCCGCCATGGCCGCCGCCCGCCGCTCCGCCGTCTCGGCGCGGCGCTCGGCGGCTTCTGCCTGGGCGGTCAGGCGGCGGGTTTCGGCCACCAGCGAGGGGTCGTCGATGTCCTGCCGCAGGTGGTGCAGGCCGACGAACAACACGTCCGCCAGCGACGCATGGGGCGGCAGCAGGCGCTCAAGGGCGTGCAGGGCGGCGACGGCTTCACCGCCCGGAGTGTTCAGCCGGGCCAGGATGGCGTGCAATCTTCGGTCGAGCGACATGCGGTGGCGTCAGTCTCTGGTGTGCGGGGCGGCGGACGGCGGATCGCCCTCAGGTGGAACATGGCCGAGCAGAGTTGTAAACCAAGGGAGAGTGCGCCATCCTGAAGGGGGGATGTCATCACCTTTGGGGGAATTCATGCGAGGTCTGGGGCGCCTTGCGTTGACCGTGTGGCTGTGCGCCGCCATCGTGCAGGTGCTGGCCCTCGCCACGTTCTTCGCTACGCTGGAGAACGTCAAGACGAGGTTGGCGGTCGAGCAGCTGCGCACGCTGGTCAATCGGGTGGAAGGCCCTGCCGCCGCCCGTGCCGCCCTCGGCTATCCGCTGGAATACCAGGCCGACCTGCAGGCGCTGGTGGAGTCCCTCAGCCTGGCGGTCAAGCGCTCCGCCGACATCTACATCACCGATGCCCAGGGCGTGGTGGTCTTCGCCAGCGAGCATGAGCGCATCGGCGAGCCGGTGCCGGGGGCCTGGCTGCAGGGCACCGACAGCAGCGACGGCTGGGTGGCGGCGACGGCCATGGAAAACGTGTTCGGCGCCCGCGTGGTCAATGCCTTCGGCGAGCGCAGCGGCACCATCGTGGCCCGCGCCCTGCGCCGCGACGTCATCGTCGACGTGATCTCCGCCATGCGCACGCCGGCCATCGTCGCCGGCCTGTCGCTGGGTCTGGCCGGCGTGCTGGCGGTGGCCGGCACCGCCCTTGCCGCCCGCGCCGCCGCCCGCCGCTACGAGGCCGGGGCGGAGGCGCTCGACCGGCTGGCCGCCGCCGTCTCCGCCGGCAAGGCCCCCGATGCCGAGGATCTGGCCGCCCTGCCGGGCGTCGGCGACGTGCTGGCCCGGGTGGCGGCGGTGGAGGAGGAAGCCCGCCGCCTCGACCGGCCGCTGCGCGATGCCGCCGCCTCTGCCTCCGCTGCATCTGCCGCTTCCGCTTCGGCTTCCGCCGCCCGCTCGTCCCGCCCGGCGGGGAGGGCGGCATGAGCAGCAACAGCCGCCTGTTCGCCCTGCTGCTGATGGTCGCCGCCGTGGCGACGCTGATCACCTGGGTTGCCACCGCCATGGCGGTGGTGGTCTCCACCGCCGGCCTCGGCCGCGATGCGGTCAGCGTGCGCCTGGAACTGGTGGCCGGCGGCATCACCCGCGACATCGCCGAATACGCCGGCGCCGGCATCGGCCTGAGCGAGGCGGTGGGCGTATCGGAATACCTGCGCGAGGAACTGTCCGGCGATCCGGCCGTCGCCGCCGCGCTGGTGGAAACCCCCGACGGCCGCCCCATCGGCCGCTTCATCCGTCCCGACCGCGACGACCTGACCGCCACCACCCTCGACCTCGCCCGGCTGGAGCGCAGCGGCCTGACGGCGGCGGCCTTTCCGGTGCTGGTGGAGGGCATGACCGTCGGCCGTGTCGTCCTCGCCATGGAGGAAGCGGCCCTGCCGGCCGGGCTGGACGGCGCCATGCCGCACTTCTTCGTGGCGCTGGTGACGGCGCTGCTGTTCGGCAGCCACCTCATCCTCACCGCCTTCCGCGAGCTGGTGGAACGGCCGCAGCAGGCGGTGCTGGCGGTGCAGCAGCGGGTGGCGCTGCGGCAGTTCGATGCCTCCGCCGGGGCGGTCGCCGATGGTCCGGTGGCTCCGGTGGCGGAGGCGGTGACGCGGGTGCTGGTGGCCGTCAACGACCGGGTGGCGCGGGCCCGTGCCTATGTGCAGGAACTGCGCGACTTCAGCTTCAACCGCGACGCGGCGGCGGCGGCCGGCACCCTGGACGAGCGCCTGGGCCGCAGCGGCACCTTCGCGCCCGACGGCATGGTGGTGCTGCGCCTGGATCACGCCGCCCTGGTGCTGGGGCCGGCCCTGTTCCGCGCCGCGCTGGTGATCGCGCTCGGCATCTGGCTGGCGGCCCGCGGCGGCCTGCCGGTGGCGCTGTCGGTGGCGGCGGCGCTGCTGGTGGCGGCGGTGGGTGGCCTCGCCCGGCTGGTGCCGCGCATGCCGCGGCCGCTGTTCCTGGCCGGACTGGCGGCGGCGGCCCTGGTGGTGCTGCCGGCCTTCCCGGAGCCGTGGCTCGGCCTGCCCTTGCTGGCGCTGGCCTCGGCGCACGCCTTCGCCACCGTCGCCACCATCGTCTGCAGCCATCCCGCCGTCCGCGCCGGGGCGGCGCTGCATGCCGCCTTCGGCCTCGCCGCCGGGGCCGGGCTCATTCATCTGGAACATGTCTCCGGCAGCACCTGGGTGACCACCGGCACCGCCGTGCTGGCGCTGTTCGCGCTGGCGGTGCTCGGCACCCGCCATGCCGCCACCGCCGGACCGCCGCCGCGGCCCGATGCCGCCGCCGGCCGGCTGTCGCTGCCGCTGCTGCCGATCCTGTTCTGGGCCGGCGCCGCCCTGTGGCTGGCCGCCGGATCGGGCGCCGTCGGCACCTACGAGGCCTGGGCCGCCACCATCGCCGTCGCCGTCGGCAGCAGCCTCATGCTGACGGTGCTCTACCGCTGGCGGGCGCGGCTGGTGGCCGATGTGGCGCTGCCGGTGGCGCTGTTCGGCGCCGTGGTGGCGCTGCCCCTGGGCGAGAGCGTCGCCGCCCTCATGCTGGGCGGCTTCGCCGTCGGCATCGGGGCGCCGGCCGCCGCCGGCCTGCAGGCCCTGCACGGCGGCCTGCGCGGCATGCCGTGGACCGCCACCGCCGTCACCCTGGGCGCCGTGCTCGGCGGGCTGGCGGGCACCGCCGGCGCCGCCGTGGTGGAGCTGACCGCCGCCGGCCGGCTGGGCGGGAGGACGGCGCCATGACCATCGCCCGCCGCGTCGTCCTGCTGTGCGCCATCGCCATCACCCTGCTGGCCTGCGTTGCCGCCGCCGTCACGGCGGTGCGGCGCGGCGTCGAATCCTCGCTGCAGGAGGACGGGGAGCGCCTCGCCCTGCAGCGGGTGTGGGAAGCGGCGGTGACCGAAACCGCCGACGTCACCCGCAACCGCATCCGCGCCGCCCTGGCCGGCAGCGAGATGGTCGACGCCATGGCGGCGCTCGACGGTCTTGCCGACCTCGGCCTGCGCGAGGTGACGGTCTACGACACCTTCGGCGAGCTGGCGCTGGTGTGGCCGCCCGGCGCGCCGCCCACCCGCATCGACCAGCGCCGCGTCAGCCAGCTGATTTCCGGCCGCCACGGCTTCCACGCCATCGCCGCCACGCCGGCCGGGCTCGGCCTGATGGTGGCAGGGGCGGGGGCGGAGGATTCGGCGGCCCCCGGCTTCGTCGCCGTGCTGCCGCTCACCTCGGTGCTGGCTCAGGTGGTGCGCAGCTGGGGCGTCGCCGGCTTCATCGTCGACCCCGCCGGCCGGCCGCTGCTGAGCGAGGGCGGCGTCGACTGGGCCGAGGTGGCGGCCGGCTACGATGCCCGCGCCGGCGCCATCTTCGAGGTCGTCCACGCCCAGCAGGCGGTGCAGGGCGTCACCGTGCCGCTGCGCCAGCCGGGCGGGCAGCCGCTGGCCCATGTGGTGGTGCTGCGCGACCGCACCCTGATGGTGCGCTGGCTGGACGTCATGGACGGCCTGTCGCTGACCCTCATCCTGGCGGTCTGCGTCACCCTGGTGGTGGTGATCCGCTGGTTCGTGGTGAGGACGCTCGGCCCGCTGGCGCCGGCGGTGGCGGCGCTGTCGCAGCTGTCGCGCGGCAGCACCAGCGTCGAGGTGCCGGGCGACGAACGGGCCGACGAGATGGGCGAGATGGCCCGCTCCATCAAGGTCTTCCGCGACCGCGTGCGGCGCCTGCGCGACGGCGAGGAACAGCGCCTGCGGCAATGGACCCGGCAGCAGGACTTCATCCGCGCCCAGCTGCAGCAGATGGCCAATACCCTGTCGCCGGAGGGGCGGGAGTCGCTGCTCGCCGACCTCGCCCGCATCGAGCGCATGGCCGGCGGCGACGGCGGCCGTCCCGGCCACGGCGGCGACCGCGCCCTGGCGGCGGCGGTGGAGGTGATGGCGGAGCGCGTCGGCGACCAGCACCGGCGGCTGGAAGGCCTGGTGACCGAGCTGCGGGCGGCGCTGGAAACCAAGACCGAGCTGTTCCAGCTGCAGCAGCAGGTGGAGGTCGCCCGCCGGATGCAGCAATCCATGCTGCCGCGCGGCCTGCTGCCGCGCCCGACCATGGACGTGGGCGGCACGCTGGTGCCGGCGGCGGAGTTCGACGGCGCCTTCTACGACTACTTCTGGCTGCCCGACGGCCGGCTGGCGGTGACGCTCGGCCAGCAGGCGGCCGGCGGTCTGGCCGGCGGCTTCCTGTCGGCGACGGCGCGCGCCTCGCTGCGGGCGCTGCTGAGCGCCGGCATGGCGCCCGGCCAGTGTCTGGACCGCACCCGCCTGCTGCTGCGCGGCGAACAGGACGGCGACGCCTATGCCGTGCTGGCGGCGGTGCTCGATCCGGCGGCGGCGTCCATCACCTGGGCCGGCCACGGCTTCGCCGCCCCCATGGCGGTGCGCCGGCTGGGCGATGCGGTGGACCTGCGGCGGTCGGGCGGCGACGAGGCGGCGGAGAGCGATGACGGCGAGGCGAACTTCGATCTGAGCCGCGGCGCGGCGGTGGTGTTCCTGTCGTCCGGCATGGTGCCGGTGCAGGGCACGGCCGCCCATGCCCGCGTCGATGCGGCGCTGCGGGCGGCGGATGATCCGTCGCCGGCCGGGCTGCTGGCGGCGCTGCGGGCGGAAGGGCTGCTGGAAACGGCGGCCGGGGCCAACCTGAGGGACAGGGCATGCGTGGTCGCGCGCTTCCTCGCCTGAGGCCGCTGCTGGCGGCGCTCCTGCTGGCGACCGGCCTGCCGCTGCTGGCGGCGGCGGCAGGCGGGCGCCGGGGGGGGGGGGGGGGGGGGAGGGCGGGGGGCCGCCCGCCCTCCGGCGGCGGGCGCCGCGGGCGGCGCAGGCGGCCGACTGCCGGCCGCTGGCGGCGCAGGCGGAGGCCGAGTTCGGCGTGCCGCCCGGCATCCTGCAGGCCATAGCGCTGGTGGAATCGGGCATGGCCGGGCGGGCCTGGGCGTGGACCATCAACGCCAACGGCCGCCCCTTCTACCTGCGCACCCACGACGACGCGGTGGTGGTGGCCGAGGCCGCCATGCGCCATTTCGGCAACGCCGTGGCGGTCGGCTGCATGCAGGTCTACCTGCGCTGGCACGGCGACAACTTCATGGACCTGCGCGCCATGCTGGAGCCGGCCAACAACGTCCGCTACGCCGCCGCCTATCTGGTGGCGCTGCGCCGTGACCATGACTCGTGGGAGGCTGCCGTGCGCCATTATCACGCCTCCAACCGGGCGGCGCAGGCAGACTATTTGTGCCGGGTGCTGAGCCAGCGGGCGGCGCTCGGCTATCAGCCGGTGACGCCGGCCATGCGCCGGCAGTGCGCCGCCCACGCCGCCCTGGCGCGGACGGCGGCAGCAGAGGAGGGCGAAGGATGATGACCGCCACCACGTTCAGGACCGGCGCCCGCAAGGGCGGGCTGCTGCTGGCCCTGGCCGCCGTGCTGGCCGCCGCCGGGGCAGCGCCGGCCGCCGCCATGTGCCCGGGCCTCAGCTTCGCTTTCAGCGCCCCGGCGCTCAGCCTGCCGTCGGCCAGTCTGGCGCTGCCGGGGCTGAACGCCTCGCTGCCCAGCCTGTCGGTCAACGCGGCGCTGAGCATGTCCATGAACCTGCCGCAGGTGAGCCTGGCGGCGCCGAGCCTCGCGTTGCCGTCGCCCAGCCTGTCGCTGCCGTCGCTGTCGCTGGCGGCCCCGGCGCTGTCGCTCAACGCGCCCAGCCTGGCGCTGTCGGCCAACCTGCCGAGCCTGTCGATCCCCTGCATCGGGTTGTGCTGTGGCTGAGGGCGGGCGGCGATGAAGTGGGTGCTGATCGTGTTCGGCGGTCTGGCGGTGCTGGGCGGCGTGGCGGCGGGGGCGTGGTTCCTCGGCCGCACCGCCGGCGGCGGTGGCGGCGAGGCGGCGCCGGCCGAAGCCTCCGCCCCCGCCACCGCCGGCGAACAGACCCCGGCCGCCGCTGCCGCCGCCGCCGGGGTGGAGGCGGTGACCGAGCCGGCGCCGCCGCGGCGGGTGGAGGATGCCCTCAAGCCGGCCAATTGGCCGACCTTTTCCATCGAGTTGGGAACCTTCCGCAGTCTGGACAACGCACGCGAGTATCAGGAAGCGATGCAAAGTCGGGACTTGGCGACAGAGGTGGTGGAAATAGTAGATGTGTCGGGCAACTCGTGGTACCACGTAAGAATGGGGAGGTTCGATGATCCCCGGCAGGCGGCAGCTCGCCTGCGGGACGTCGAAATCAAAGCCGGCCTGTACGGAGTAGTGGTTACGGAAGTCAGGCCGGTGTCTGCCGAGTGATCTGATCACTTGAGCCAGGGGGAAGCGTTGGGGCGATTTTCCTTGGGCGCCGGGCAGGCGATAGGTTTGGTTGCAAGCGGGATCCTTATCGGGGTTCTCGGGTATGCCGCCATCGCCATCATGACGGCGCCGTCGGAGACGGACGGGGAAGGGGGACAGGCCGTGGCCGCGGGACAGGCCGCGGCACCGGGTGCTCGCCCGTCCCAGACGGCAGGCGCCCCCGCCGCCGCGGCGGAGCCTGACGACAGCGTCATCGGCAGCGTCCGCAACAAGGTCGGCCACGAATTCGACAGCAAGGTCTACATCTACAAGACCAAGATCGGCGACGACTTCGCCGACGAGGCGCTGGACCCGCTCGACAACGCGCTGACGCCCGGTTTTGAATCCTCCGTCGCCGCCATCGACAATGCCCTGCCGCCGTTCCTGCAGGGCCATGTGCCGTGGCTGAGCAATTACGCCAAGTACGTGGCGGTCAACAACAGCAAGGAATCCCTCGGCAACGTGGTCGAGGACGAGATCGGCGAGGCCGCCATGGGCGCCAAGCCCGGCTTCCTGGGCGGCGCCCGCCCGGCCGGCGAGGATGCCCCCGCAGCGGGCGGCGCCGCCGCCGATGCCGCGCCCGCCGGAGCTGGTGCGGGCGCTGGTGCCGGCGGTCAGCCTGCCGCTGCGGTGGCCGTGGCCGGGGCTGGCGGATCGCCTGCCGCCGCCGGTGTGACCCCGGCCGCCATGGGCTCCGCCGCCGTCATGGGCGGATCGCCGGGCGGCTATGCCATGGTGCCGCCGCCCGCCGCCTGGTCCATCCGCATGGGCCGCTTCGCCACCGTCGGCAAGGCCGAGCAGTTCGCCGGCGATCTCGCCCGCCGCGGCATCGCCGTGCGGGTGGAGATGGTGGAGGAAGGCGGCCGCCTGTGGTCGGTGGTCCAGCATGGCCGCTTCGCCAGCCGCGGCACCGCCGAAGGCGCCCTGCGCAAGCTGACCGAGCGCGGCTACGGCGGCTCCGTCATCAGTGACTCGACCTGGGGAGGGGCATCGTGACCCGGTTCCGCCGTGCCGTCGGCCGCTTCGGCGGCTCCCTTGTCATCGCCGCCGCCGTGCTGGCGACCGCCGCCTGCGCCGAGAAGCCGAGCCTGCTGATCGACCGCCTGCAGGTGTCGGCGGCGCCGCGCGCCAACGATGATTCGCCGGTCGCCGTCGATCTGGTGCTGGTGCACGAACAGGCGCTGGTCGATCAGGTGCTGGCCCTCACCGCCGCCGACTGGTTCGGCAAGCGCGAGCAGTTGCGCCGCGACCACCCGGAAGGCCTGACCCTCTACAGCTGGGAAGTGGTGCCCGATCAGCTGCTGGTGGACGAGATCACCGGCGAACGCGCCGCCTGGGCGGCCATCATCTTCACCAGCTACCACACCCCCGGCGCCCATCGCCTGCGGCTGGCGCCCGGCGCCATCACCGACCCGGTCCGCCTGCGGCTGGAGGAGACGTCCGCCGTCCTGCTGCCCTGATCCCGCCGCCCGACCCGACCCCGTCACCCGCCCGACCGCCCGCCGCGCCCGCCGCACGACCGACCACCGGAGACCCCCGTGAGCACAGTCCGGGACATACCTGATCCGATCCACTGGCACGAAGGAATGCTGCTGGCGCCGCAGCACTTCCAGCAGGAATCGCTGCGCGCCCAGGCGGCGCTGGCGGTGCGGATGACGCAGTCGGTGCCGTTCCCCTGGGGCGTCACCCACCTGCTGCTGGATCGCGTGGCGCTGGTCTCCGGCATCGTGCGGGTGCTGGAGCTGGAAGCGGTGATGCCCGACGGGCTGACGGTCTGGCACGACAGCACCTGCCCCGACCCGCTGGAGCTGGACATCTCGCAACTGGGCGACCCGCTGGCCCAGGCGCCCATCGTCATCCACCTGACGGTGCCAGCGGCGCGGGCCGGCAGCTGGGGCGGCATGCAGCGCTGGCGCTCGGTCGAAGGCCGCCCGGTGGCCGACGAGAACAGCGGCGAGGAACTGTCCATCCCGCGCCTGCGCCCGCGCCTGTCGCTGGTGGCGACGACGGTGAGCGGCGAACGGCCGCCGCAACGCTTCGTCTCCATGCCGCTGGCCCGCGTCGCCTTCGCCAACGATGCCTTCGCGCTGGTGGATTTCGCGCCGCCGTCGCTGACCGTGCCGGCCAACTCGGCCATCGGCCGGCTGTGCGCCGACGTCGCCCGCCGGCTGCGCGAAAAGGCCATGATGATCGCCGAACAGGCGGCCGACGGTGCCCCCGACAGCGGCCGCCTTGCCGACGAGGTGAGCAGCCTGGTCGCCGGCCTGCCGCCGCTGGAAGCGCAGCTGGCGGTGGAAGTGGTGCATCCGTTCTCGGTCTATCTGTCCATGTGCGCCGTGCTCGGCCACGTGGCGCAGCTGTCGTCGGGCCGGGTGCCGCCCAAGCTGTCGCGCTACGACCACACCGACCCGCTGCGCAGCTTCGAGGAAATCCGCGACTACGTGGTGCGCATGGTCGACCGCGTGCGGTCGGTGGCGGAGCCCATCCGCTTCACCTTCGACAGCGGCATGTTCGGCGTCGACATGCAGGAAGACTGGCGCGCCGCCCGCCTGCTCATCGGCGTGCGCGGCCCGGCCGCCATGGCCACTTCGGAAATCGTGGCGTGGATTGAAAACGCCGTCATCGCCTCGCGCAGCAAGCTGGACCATCTGGCGGCCCTGCGCGTGAAGGGGCTGGACCGCGAGCCGGTGGAAGCCGACAGCGAGCTGGGCCTCGTGGTGCCGCGCGGCACCGTGCTGTTCCGCATCCATCCGACCGAAGAGCTGGTCATCGCCGGCGAGCGGCTGGAGATCTGGAATCCCGACAACCTCGGCAGCCGCACGCGGCCGGCCGACATCGTCCTCTACGTGATCTCATGACAGACGCCGCCCTGCTCGCCCGTCGTGACATCCTCGACAGCTTCCTCGCCTTCGCGGCGGAGCTGACGGTCCACCGCGTCGCCGTCGCCGGCCACCATCGGGCGGCGCGGGCCGCTGCCGCCGGGCGCGGCGACGGGGCGGCGGACGGGGGGGCGGCGCTGGAGGCGCTGCCCGACTTCCTGCTCGACGCCCCGGTCGGCATCACCGACGTGGCGGCGCGCGATACCGGCGGCGGCGGGCTGGCGCCGATGCAGCCGGTCGACCCCGACCTCATCCTCGATCGCCTGCAGCAGTTCCTTGAGGCCGATGCGCGCGCCTTCGCCCGCAAGGCCACCGACTTCATGCTGGCCCAGTACCGCGAGGCGCAATACGCCATGGTGGCGCTCGCCGACGACGTCTTCCTGCACGAGATCGACTGGCCCGGCCGCGAGATCTGGCGCGACTCCCTGCTGGAGCAGCGCATCTTCCAGTCGCGGCTGGCCGGCGACCGCATCTTCGAACGCATCGAGCGCCTGCTGGCCTCCGGCGACCGCCGGCTGCTGCAGCTGGCGGCGGTGTACCTGTGCCTGCTGTCGCTGGGCTTCCGCGGCCGCCATCGCGGTCCCGGCGGCGAGGCGGCGGTGCGCGGCTATGCCCAGCGGCTGTTCGAGATGCTGGCCGGGCGCGAGCCCGAACTGCTGGGCGATTTCGTCACCACCACCCGGCCGCTGGTGCCGGCGGCCTATGCCCACACGGTGACCGGCGATGTGTCGCGCCGCCGCCGCGTCCACCCGCGCTGGCCGGTGATCATCGCCGCCGTGGTGGCGGGCTGGCTGCTGGTCGGGCAGGGGATCTGGATGCTGACCGCCGCGCCGACCGCCGATGCGGCGCAGACGGTGCTGCGGGCGGCGGGAGAGCGGCCATGATGGACGGGCTTTTCCTTTACGCCGCGCGCAATCAGGCGCTGGCCCTGACGGTCATCGCCGTGCTCATCGTGCTGCTGATCGTCGGCATGGTGTTCATCCTGCTGCGCGCCAACCGCGCCGCCCGCATGGCCGCCGAGGAACCGCCGCCGGAACCGGCGACCGAGGTGCAGGTGGTGGCCGTCACCGCCGCCGACGTGGCGGCGCAGAAGCAGGAAGCGGCCAAGGGCCTGCGCCGGCTGCTGCGCGACGGTCTGGCGGCCTGCCGCGAGGCCTTCGCCCGCAACCCCTACCTGATGCCCTGGGTGCTGCGCATCGGCGTCGGCGGCAGTAGTGCCGGCGGCCTGCTGGAGGCGGTGGACCAGATCCGCCCGCCGGTGGGCGAGCCCGGCCGCGATGCGCTGTCGTGGCACTATTACGAGCGCGGCGTGGTCATCGACGTCGGCGATGCCGATGCCTGGCCGGCGGTGCTCGGCTTTGCCTCGCGGGTGCGGCCGGCGCTGCCGGTGGACGGGCTGGTGCTGACGGTGCCGGTGCAGGCCCTGCGCGACCCCAAGCGGGCGACGGCGCTGGGGGCGGAAGCCTATGGCCTTCTGTGGCGGGCGCAGCGGATGCTCGGCTTCTCCATCCCGGTCTATGTGGTGGTCTCGGGCACCGAGGAACTGCCCGGTTTCCAGGCGCTGGAGGAACTGCTGCCGACCGTCTACCACGACGGCATGGTCGGCTGGGCCTTCCCCTACCCGATGGAAACCGCCTTCACGCCCGATTACGTGACCGAGGCGCTGCAGAGCGTCGAGACCAGCCTGCTGGCGGTGGCGCTGGAAGCCTACGGCAGCGTGCTCGACGGCGAGACGGGGGCGGAGATGCTGCGGGTGCGCAGCGACCTCGCCGACCTGGAGGAGCCGCTGCGGGCCCTGCTGGCGACCGCCTTCCGCCGCACCGCCTTCCAGGAATCCAACTACTTCCGCGGCCTGTTCTTCATCACCCGGCCGGACCCCGAGGCGCCGGCGTCCTTTGCCCGCGACCTGCTCGACCGCAAGATCTTCGCCGAGAACGGCCTGTCGACGCCGCTGAAGGGCGTTGCCCGCTCCCGCATCATGCGCCGCTTCGCGTGGCCGGCGGAGGCCGCCGCCGTGGTGCTGGCGGCCGGACTGTCGGTGTGGGCGTCGGTGGCGCGGGTGGCCGATTACGAGCGGCTGGTGGTGCCGGTGCTGCGCTCCACCGCCGCCGACGTCACCGCCTCGGCCGGCGTGCGTCCGGGCGAGGGCGATGCCGGGGCGGCCGCCGATGCCGCCGTGCGCTACCTGCGCAACGCCACCATGCTGTCGGAATCCGAACCGCTGGTGTTCATGCCCTCCACCTGGTTCCAGGACGACCCCTACGGCGTCGCCGGGGCTATGCGGGCGGGCTGGCGCCATGTGGCGCTGGCCGGCGTCAAGGCGCAGATCGAGCGGCGGCTGTCCGACCTCAGCCAGTCCGGCGATACCGACCTGCCGCCCGACGTCGCCTTCGTGCGCTTCATGACCCGCGTCGCCGAGGCCGAGGCCTTCGCCCTGTCGTTCAACCAGATCGGCCGCACCGGCAACTCGCCCATGGTGCGCGAGATGCTGAACTACGCCCTCGACATCGACGTGCCCCGCCGCACCATCGACACCCTGGAAGACTGGAACGCCATCGGCGGCGGCGCCGAGCCCATCGACGACCCGCGCCTGCGCATCGACCTGAGCGCCTACCAGGATGCCGCCCGCGGCACCTACCTGCAGCTGGCCGATGCCTACTTCCGCATGCTGGCCGCAGGCGGTCAGGCCGGGCTGCGGCTGCAGCTGGTGGCCGAGGAACTGTCGCTGCTGGCGGTCGGGGCGCGGGCCGGCACCGATGCCACCGCCGGCTTCCTGGAAGTCTCCGCCGGGCTGGAGGAAGCGGTCGGCCTGCTGGCCTCCGGCCAGCCGTCGTGGCTGGGCGCCGACGGTCCGGTGGTGCCGCCCAACGTCCAGCTGCTGATGGATGCCTCGGTGGCGTCGCAGATCCTGGGCGAGCGCGCGGCCCGCGATGCCGCCGCCCTGGCGCGCCAGCGCTATGAGCAGGTGCGCGACCGGCTGGCCGCCATCGACTCGGTCATCGGGCCGTTGGTGATGCGCCACGACGACGGCACCGCTGCCCTGACCGCCCCCGCCGAACAGCTGCGCCAGGTGCTGGACCAGTGGCTGCGCCGCCGCTTCATGGCGCCGGCCGACCAGTTCCTCGCCGCCGCCCCGGCCACCGGCTACGGCTGGGATGCGGCGGTGCTGGAAAGTGTGCCGCCGCTGTTCGAGGACTACCTGCTGTTCGAGGCCAAGGACCAGGCGCTGCTGCCGCCGGCCCTGCGCGGGGCCGCCCGCTCCGCCGCCCAGGCCTCGCTGACCACCACGGTGACGCGGGTGTTCGACCGCGCCTCCACCGGCATCGACGCCCGCGCGGCGGCGGCCAGCACTTCGCTGGCGCAGCTGCGGGACTGGGCGCGGTCGTTGCGCATGGCGGTGCCGGTGATCGAGCGCGCCGTGCAGACCTACATGCAGATCGGCATGCAGAGCGCCGCCGACGACCTGCGCCTGCGGGTCGCCGACCTGGCCGCCGCCATCGTCGAGCGCATCGACCGCATGGTGGACGAGGACGACGTCTATCGCGCCAGCGGCCTCTACCTCGCCAGCTGGACCGGCGGCGCCATCCAGCCGGCGGCCCTGTTCGACCAGCGCGACATGCCCGGCCTGCGCCTGCGCCTGACCCAGTGGCGCATGGAGGTGGCGACGCTCGCCCGCGAGACCGCCAGCCCCATGCTGGAGGTGCTGTCGCGCCCGCTGCTGCAGACGCCGCGCTCCATGGCCCTGGCCAGCAAGTGGCTGCACATCATCGCGGCGCTGGATGCCTACGACGGCTCGCGGCCCAACAGCTCGCTGGTGCAGCTGGAAAAGTACGTGCTGGAAGACCTGGCCGGGGTGACCGAGGAAACCTGCCTCGGCCCGCTCACCGAAGCGGGGCTGCCGGGCGACTTCTTCACCGACCGCCTGAACGGCCTGAAGCAGGACATCCGCACCCGCTGCATCGAGATGAAGGACGAGCGCCTGATCGCCGCCTATGCCGAGCTGCGCGGCCTGTTCGAGCAGACCCTGGCCGGCCGGGTGCCGTTCGCGCCGGGGGCGGAGCAGGCGGCGACGACGCAGGACGTGCGCGCCTTCTACGCCGCCTTCGACCGCCACGGCGATGCCGTCACCGCCGCCATCCCGGAAGCCGCCCGCACCCGGCCGGAGTGGCGCACGCCGTCCGACTTCCTGGCCGCCATGGCCGCCGCCCGGCCGCTGCTGATGTACGTCGCCGAGCCGCAGCCGAAGACCCGTCTGGTGGTGACGCCGCAGGTGCGCGCCGCCCGCGACCGCGAGATCGGCGGCCGCGACATCATCGACTGGACCTTCACCATGGGCGAGCGCCGGTTCTCCAGCCTCGCCGGGCAGGAAGTGTCGTGGTATCCGGGCGAGGCCGCCGCCATCGAACTACGCTGGGCCAAGGATGGCCCGGTGGTGCCGCTGCGCGACCTGGGCGCCATCGCCGACCGGGTGGACGGTCTGGCGGCCCGCTTCGCCGCCACCGGCCGGTGGGCGCTGCTGAGCCTGCTGCGGGCGCTGGAGGCG
>NZ_BAAAEP010000027.1:62869-63286 GCF_039523075.1 Caenispirillum bisanense | reverse complement strand
TCGCCGTCGCCATCGGCATCGCCGGCGCCGTGCTCGGCATCGGCGGCGCCTTCGGGGTGCTGGGGTATGTGGAGGACGACATCGCCGCCCAGGCCGCCGATCGCCAGGAGGAGGACTTCCTCGCCCTGTGCCAGGCGCGGCTGGCCGACATCGACTGCGCCTGCCTGTGGAACGATGCCGCCGCCGCCTTCCTGCCCGACACCCGCGACCAGGTGATGCGGCTGATCGCCGAGCGCCATTCCATCCCCCTGCGGGTGCAGCGCACGCGCACCGATCACCTCATCGGGCCGGAACTGGGCAAGCAGGTGTGGGCGGCGGCCTATTACTGTCGCCAGGGCTGAGCGATCACCCCGCCGGCGCCGCCGTCGTCGTCGATGCCGGCGGGGGGGGGGGGGGGGGGGGGAGGGGGGGGGGGGG
>NZ_BAAAEP010000027.1:0-62864 GCF_039523075.1 Caenispirillum bisanense | reverse complement strand
GCCCGGCGATGCCGGCGGCGGCGGCGGGGTGCGCAGCAGCCGCAGCAGCACGGTCGCCGCCGACAGCAGCGCCAGGGCGCCGAGCTGATGGGCGACGCCCAGGCTCACCGGAACCACCAGCAGCAGGGTGGCGATGCCGAGGCTCATCTGCGCCAGCGCCAGCGCCGCCACCGCCGCCGCCATGTGGCGGGCGCGGGCCGGCACCGCCTCCCCCTGGCGCCACGTACAGGCCGCCAGGAGCAGGGCGGCCCCTACCACCGTCACCGCCAGCAGCCGGTGCTGGAACTGCACCATGGTCACGTTGTCGAGGTGGTTCACCCACCACGGGCTGTGCAGGTGCAGGCCGTTGGGCACCAGCCGGCCGTCCATGAGCGGGAAGGTGTTGTAGGTCAGGCCCGCATCCAGCCCCGCCACCAGCGCCCCCGACAGCACCACCGCGAAGGCGAAGGCGACGAAGGCGCGGGTGAGGGTGGCGAGGCGGCGGACGGCGGCGGTGGCAGGGACGGCGACGGTCTCCCGCAGCCACAGGTCGACCGCCAGCCGCAGCATCAGCAGCAGGATGAGGAAGGCGAGGCCCAGGTGGGCGGCCAGCCGCAACGGGCTGACCATGGGCTGGTCGACCAGGCCGCTCTTGACCATCAGCCAGCCGACGAGGCCCTGCAGCCCGCCCAGCACGAACAGCCCGCCGAGCTTCAGCGCCAGCGGCCGGTCGATGGCGCCGCGGGCCAGGAACCACAGGAACGGCAGGGCGAAGACCACGCCGATGGCGCGGCCCCACAGGCGATGCAGGTACTCCAGCCAGAAGATGCCTTTGAACTCGGCCAGGGTCATGCCGTAGTTCTTTTTCTGGTATTCCGGGAACTGGCGGTACTTCTCAAAGGTGGTCTGCCAGTCGGCCTCCGTCAGCGGCGGCAGCACGGTCAGCGGCTGCCACTCCACCATGGACAGGCCGGAATCGGTGAGCCGGGTGGCACCGCCGAGCCCGACCATCACCGCCACCATGGCGCACAGCACGAACAGCCACACCGCCACCGCCCGCCTCTGCGCCGCCGCCCGCCCGACCGGATGGGGAGCCGAGGGAAGGTCGAGTGCGATGGACGACTGCATGCGCGGCTGCCTCCGCCGTGAAACCGGAACACGCCCCGATGATGGGACGCCCGCCGCCCGAGGTCAAAGGGAAAGCCGAGCGGGGGTGTCGGGTAAGGGGGTGGGGTTGCGCCACAATGCAAATGCATTACCTTGATCGGACCACCAGCGGGAGCACCGTCATGACCATCCTGGAAGTCGAAGCCACCGTGACCGAGCGCGGCCAGACCACCGTGCCGGCCGCCATCCGCTCGGTGCTGCGGCTCGGCAAGCGCGATGCCATCGTGTTCCGTGCCCTCGACGACGGTACCGTGGTGGTGGCACGCAAGGAGCCGGCCCCGGTCGAAGAGGTGCCGGATCCGGTTCTCGGGCGCTTTCTCCAGCTGCTGGAGGACGACATGGCGCACCGCCCCGACCGTCTGGTCGTGGCCGATGCCGACCTGGGGCGCCGGCTGCGCGAGGCGGTGGCGGGGGTCGAGGTCGATCCCGACGCGCCGCTGCCCGATGATGATGACGACGATGCGGGCGAGGATGCGGACGGCGCCGCCCGATGAGCGGCCGGCAGCCCCTTGTCGCCAACGGCTGGCGGCTGGTCTTCCACCCCCTGCTGCTGGACGAGCTTGAGGCCCTGCTGGTCCAGGTGGAGCGGGCCAGGGCGCGCGATCCGGACGGCTGGCGGCGAAAGCGCTCCGCCCGCCTGCTTGCCGGGCTGGTCCGGCTGCTGCTGGACGACATCCCGGCGGACCCGACGCGGGAGGTCTACCGCCAGGGCAATACCCTTGGCGGCAGCCACCGGCACTGGTTCCGCGCCAAGCTGTTCCAGCGCTACCGCCTGTTCTTCCGCTATCGGGCGGCGGAGCGGGTGATTGTCTATGCCTGGGTCAATGATGAGGACGGCCAGCGCGCCAGCGGCGGCCGCAACGATCCCTATGCCGTGTTTCGCCAGATGCTGCTGGGCGGCCATCCTCCCGACGACTGGGACGCCCTGCTGGTCGAATGCGCGGGCGCCGAGGCCCGGGCCCGCGGGCTGGTCGCCGCCGTCCTTCCACCCGAATCCGTTTGAAGCCGCTCCCCGGCAGGTATAAAAGACCCCGGTCGTATGTCCCGAGCGAGTCCGGCCACCGCCCATGAACGAGTCCAGCATGCCGACGGCGCCCCTGTCGTCGGACCTGCCCATGGTTCCCGACCTGTCGGTCGTGGTGCCCGTCAAGAACGAGGCGGAGAACATCCTGCCGCTGGTGGAGGAAATCCACGCCGCCCTCGAAGGCTTCATCGACTTCGAGGTGGTGTATGTCGACGACGGTTCCGACGACGACACGCCCACCCGGCTGCGCGACGCCCAGGCCCGTTTCCCGCGCCTGCGGGTGGTGCGCCATGCCGCCAGCTGCGGCCAGAGCCAGGCGGTCGCTACCGGCGTGCGGCTGGCCCGCGGCGCCTGGATCGCCACCCTGGACGGTGACGGCCAGAACGACCCGGCCGACATCCCCGCCATGATCCGCCGCCGCGATCAGGAAGCCGCCGCCTCGGCCACCGACGCCGCCCTGGTGATGATCGCCGGTCACCGCCAGAAGCGGCAGGACAACGGCCTGCGCCGGATGTCGTCGAAGGTGGCCAATGCCGTGCGCTCGGCCATGCTGAAGGATTCCACCCCCGACAGCGGCTGCGGCCTCAAGCTATTCGCCCGCCAGACCTTCCTGGATTTCCCGCGCTTCGACCACATGCACCGCTTCCTGCCGGCGCTGATGATCCGCGCCGGCGGCAAGGTGGTCAGCGTGCGCGTCAACCACCGTCCGCGCGAGCGGGGGGTGTCGAAGTACGGCCTGTGGAACCGCCTGTGGGTGGGCATCGTCGACCTGTTCGGCGTCGCCTGGCTGCAGTCGCGCGCCCGCCGGCCGGTGATCGAGCGTCACGACTGATCCCGCCTTCATGACCGCCACCTCCGACGAGTTCGACGACGACGACGGCACCGACGCCGCCGCTGCCCCCGGCGCCGCCTCGGGCCTGCGGTCGCTGCTGAAGGGGCTGGCGATGATCGCCGGCCTGGTCGCCATCGGCTACGCCGCCCGCGAGGTGGGCGTGGTGGAGATGCTCGACCCCGCCTGGCTCGACACCCAGGTGCGCGGCCGCGGCTTCTGGGGCGAGCTGGTGTTCGTGGCGGCGGGGGCGCTGCTCACCGGCGTCGGCCTGCCGCGCCAGATGGTGGCCTTCGGCGGCGGCTATGCCTTCGGCCTGTGGGAAGGCGTGGTGTGGGCGCTGCTGGCCCAGAGCATCGGCTGCGCCGGCGCCTTCTGGTATGCCCGCCTGTTCGGCCGCGCCTTCGTCCGCCACCGCTTCGGCCCCCGCATCGCGCGGGTGGATGCCTTCCTGCGCGGCAATCCGTTCAGCATGACGCTGCTGATCCGCTTCCTGCCGGTCGGGTCCAACGTCATCACCAACCTGGCGGCCGGGGTGACCAGCGTCGGCGCGCGGCCGTTCCTGGCCGGCTCCGCCCTCGGCTACCTGCCGCAGACGGTGATCTTCGCCCTGCTCGGCTCGGGCATCCATGTCGACCCGGAACTGCGCATCACCCTGTCGGTGGTGCTGTTCGTGATTTCGGGCGTGCTGGGGGTCTGGCTGTGGCGCCGCATCCGCCGCGACCGCAAGCGCGCCCGCCTGGCCGCCGCTTCCGCTGCCGCCGCCGAGGGCTCCGACGGCGCCGCCGGCCAGGGCTGATACCCCTTCCGGATGGCGGGTGTGGCCGCACTGTCACCGTGCGACGCTTGACAGCGGTGCCGCTTGCGCATACCTGTGTTGGCACTCATCGGGCGGGAGTGCTAACAGCGTCTCCGGTCCCCGTATCGTTCGTCTCATTGTTTCAATCGCACTGGGACTTTCCCCCAGCGACGGAGGATTTCCATGAAGTTTCGCCCGCTGCATGACCGTGTTCTGGTCAAGCGTCTCGAAGCCGAAGAGAAGACCCGGGGTGGCATCATCATCCCGGAAACCGCCAAGGAAAAGCCCCAGCAGGGTGAAGTGATCGCCGTGGGCCCGGGCGCCCGTGGCGACGACGGCAAGATCGTCGCCCTGGACGTGAAGGTCGGCGACAAGGTGCTGTTCGGCAAGTGGTCGGGCACCGAAGTCACCATCGACGGTCAGGACCTGCTGATCATGAAGGAAACCGACGTCATGGGCATCGTCGAGTAAGGCTGCGCGCCTCGCTCCGACCCATTGAAGTCCGGTTTACCCTGCATCTGCTAGAGGATTTGAGCCAATGGCTGCCAAGGAAGTGAAGTTCGGCGTCGACGCCCGCGCCCGCATGCTGCGCGGTGTGGACATCCTGGCCGACGCGGTGAAGGTTACCCTCGGTCCGAAGGGCCGCAACGTGGTGCTGGAGAAGTCCTTCGGCGCCCCGCGCGTGACCAAGGACGGCGTCTCGGTCGCCAAGGAAATCGAACTGAAGGACAAGTTCGAGAACATGGGCGCCCAGATGGTCAAGGAAGTCGCTTCCAAGACCGCCGACATCGCCGGCGACGGCACCACCACCGCCACCGTTCTGGCCCAGGCCATCGTCCGTGAAGGCGCCAAGTCGGTCGCCGCCGGCATGAACCCGATGGACCTGAAGCGCGGCATCGACCTGGCCGTCCAGGCCGTGGTCACCGACATCGCCGGCCGCACCCGCAAGATCTCCACCTCCGCCGAGGTCGCCCAAGTCGGCACCATCTCCGCCAACGGCGAGAAGGAAATCGGCGAAATCATCGCCAAGGCGATGGAAAAGGTCGGCAACGAGGGCGTCATCACGGTGGAAGAGGCCAAGGGCCTTGAGACCGAGCTGGACGTCGTCGAAGGCATGCAGTTCGACCGTGGTTACCTCTCGCCGTACTTCATCACCAACGCCGAGAAGATGACCGTCGATCTGGACAACGCCTACATCCTGATCCACGAGAAGAAGCTCAGCTCGCTGCAGCCGCTGCTGCCGGTCCTGGAAGCCGTCGTGCAGTCCGGCCGTCCGCTGCTGATCATCGCCGAGGACATCGAGGGCGAGGCCCTGGCGACCCTGGTCGTCAACAAGCTGCGCGGTGGCCTGAAGGTCGCGGCCGTGAAGGCTCCGGGCTTCGGCGATCGCCGCAAGGCCATGCTGCAGGACATCGCCATCCTGACCGGCGGTGAAGTCGTCTCCGAAGACCTGGGCATCAAGCTGGAGAGCGTCACGCTCGACATGCTCGGCCAGGCCAAGAAGACCAGCATCACCAAGGAAACCACCACCATCGTCGATGGCGTGGGCTCCAAGGACGACATCGAGGCGCGCTGCAACCAGATCCGCGCCGCGATCGACGAAACCACCTCCGACTACGACCGCGAGAAGCTCCAGGAGCGTCTGGCGAAGCTGGCCGGCGGCGTGGCGGTGATCAAGGTCGGCGGCGCCACCGAGGTCGAGGTGAAGGAGCGCAAGGACCGCGTTGACGACGCCCTGCACGCCACCCGCGCGGCCGTGCAGGAAGGCATCGTCGCCGGCGGCGGCGTTGCTCTGCTCTACGCCATCAAGGCGCTGGAGTCGGTCCAGGTCGGCAACGACGACCAGAAGGTCGGCGTCGAGATCGTCCGCCGCGCCCTGCAGGCGCCGCTGCGTCAGATCGCCGAGAACGCCGGCCATGACGGCGCCGTGGTCGCCGGCAAGCTGCTGGAAGGCAACGACGTCGACATGGGCTTCGACGCCCAGAACGGCAATTACGTCAACATGGTGAAGGAAGGCATCATCGACCCGACCAAGGTCGTGCGCACCGCGCTGCAGGATGCCGCCTCCATCGCCGGCCTGCTCATCACCACCGAAGCCATGGTGGCCGAGCTGCCGGAGAAGAAGGAAGCCATGGGTGCCCCCGACATGGGCGGCATGGGTGGCATGGGCGGCATGGGCTTCTAAGCCCTTACCGACCACGTTTGCAGGAGAAGGGCCGCCCCATGGGGCGGCCCTTTTTCCGTGCGGAAGCGGGCAGCGGAACAGCGATTCCGCGCGTTCGAGCAACAAATACTTCAAATACAAACTGTTGAGCCGTGACTCCCGCCGTGCCATGATCCTTGTCGTGAGCAACTGAGAGAGGAGGCAAGGATGATCTCCTTCCTTGCATTCCTGGTGTCGCTGCCGACGCTCTATACGCTGACGTCGTGGGCCATGACCGGATACCGCCAGGTGGCGGTGAAGCCGCTCGACCGGCAGGCGATCCTGCTGGCGGTCAGCGGTGCGATCCTGACCGCCATATCGGCGCCCTTCGCCCAGGGCTGAGGCTCGGCCGCGTCGGGTGACGCCGGCCGGTGACGAGACCCTTCCCAAGCCGGTGGCGGTGGATTATCTAGCCGCCATGATCCGACTGACACTCCCCCTGCGGCGGCGTGCCGCCGTGCTGGTCGCCACCGCCATGCTGATGGCGGCGGCGCTGGCGGCCGTGGCCGGCCCGCGTCCGGCGCTGGCGCAATCGTCGTCGGCGGTGCTGAGCGACGCCCTGGCGGCCGAGTTGCAGCGGCCGCTGACCCCGCCGGAGGCCTGGGCCGTCACCCAGGCGGTGCGCGACCATGTGGGCCGGCTGCGGGAGGCGCGTCTGGCCCTGGCGGCGCGGGCGGGCGAGGCAGTGGGGCTGGCGGCCGAGACAGTCGTCGACCTGCTGCCGCCCCTCGGCCGCGGCCCGCAGAGCGTCGAGCCGCCGCTCGCCCCGGCCCTGGCCGACCGGCTGGCGCGGGCGCTGTCGCCGGCGGAGCAGGAGGCCGTCGCCGCGGCGGAGGCGGAACGGATGGCTGCCCTCGACCCCCACCGGCGCGATCTCGCCCGCCGTCTGGCCGCCCTCACCGGGGTTCCGGCCGCGCAGGTGCTGCCGCTGCTGCCGGCCTGCGGCCTGTAGCACCGAGTGCAGGCGCCGACGCCCCAGGCGTGCGCGTGGGGCATGCACGGGCGTAAGACCTTTGTGGAAATTTTAGCCGAAATATTGCATGCTGCCGCGCGACGGTAACGGCCGCTGCGGGGGCAGTGGCGCCGGGCGTTTTCGGGCAGGTACAGGGTCATGAAGTCCTTTCTGGCGCGCACGGTCCGCACGCTCAGCATCGGCCAGTTCGTCTTCTTGCTGTCCATGGCGGCAATGGCGCTGGCGGTGGTGGTGGTGCTGGTGATGTCGACCGTGGTCGAACGCCGCGCCGTGGGCGATCTCGCCCAGGAAGAGGCCCGCCAGACCTCGGAACTGATCTTCCAGTCGCTCTATGCCGCCATGCGCAAGGGCTGGACCAAGGACGAGATCGGCGACATCGTCGCCCGCCTGAACGAAAGCCAGCCGGGGACCGAGATCCGGGTGTTCCGCGGCACGCCCGTCATCGCCCAGTACGGCGACCTGCCCGGCGAGGCGCTGCTGCGCGACAACGACCCGCTGGTGGCGGAAGCCTTCCGCACCGCCGAGCCGGTGCTGCGCACGGAAGAACACCACATCCGCTACATCTATCCGGTGCTGGTGCGGGACGAGTGCCTGAGCTGCCATGTGGCCAACATCGGCCAGGTCAACGGGGTGGTGGACATCAGCTATCCCATCACCGACCTGAAGGTTTCCGTCGGCTTCGTCATCAAGTCGGTAATCATCTACTTCACGCTGATCCTGACGACGCTGTTCCTGGCGCTGTACTTCAAGCTGCGGGTCTTCGTCGCCCAGCCCATTTCCGACTTCGTCGGCGTCATCGACGACATCATCGCCCACACCGACCTCAACCGCCGCATCGCCCAGGGCACCCACCTGCGCGAGGTCAACAGCCTGTCGAACCACTTCAACCGGCTGCTCGGCACCATCCAGGAATACCAGGACAAGCTGGAGGAGTTCAGCCAGCGCGACCCGCTGACCAAGCTCTACAACCGCCGCAAGTTCGAGGATTTCCTGCGCATGGAGGTGGCGCGCGCCCACCGCCACGGCCACCAGTTCAGCCTGATCATGCTGGACCTGGACGACTTCAAGGGCATCAACGACACCTACGGCCACCCGGTCGGCGACCTGGCGCTGAAGGAACTGGCGAGCATCCTCGACCGCCGCATGCGCCGCACCGACGTGGTGGCGCGGCTCGGCGGCGACGAGTTCGCGGTGCTGATGCCCGAGACGACGCCCGATCAGGCCCGCATCGCCGCCGAGAACCTGTGCCGCGCCCTGGCCGATACGGTGATCCGCCTGCCGGTGGGGGCGGCCCATGCCCATGCCAGCTTCGGCCTCGTCTCCTACCCCGAGAACGGCTCGACGGTGGAGAAGCTGACCATCGCCATGGACGTCGCCATGTACAAGGCCAAGCGCCTGGGCAAGAACCGGGTGGCGACCCTCGACAGCGGCGAGGAAGATGCCGTCATGGCGGTGTTCCAGAAGGGCCGCATGCTGCAGGAGGCGCTGGCCGCCGATGCCATCGAGCCGGTGTTCCAGCCCATCCACCGGGTCGCCGACGGCGGCCTGTTCGCCCTGGAGGTGCTGGCGCGGGTGCGTACCGCCACCGGGCTCAAGCCGGCCGCCGACTTCATTGAGGCGGCGGACGAGCTGGGGCTGACGCGGGAAATCGACGAGCGGGTGTTCGACAAGGGCCTGCGGGTGCTGGCCGCCCACCCCGACCGCCAGATGAAGATGTTCTTCAACCTGTCCGGCCGCTCCCTGGCCGCCGCCGACTGGATGCAGGCGGTGCCCGACAAGGCCCGCGCCGCTGGGGTGGAGCCGAGCCGCATCGTGTTCGAGATCACCGAGCGCGAGGCGCTGCCGCACTTCGACCGGCTGGTGAAGATCATCGACAGCATGCGCGGCCACAAGGTCGGCTTCGCCCTGGACGACTTCGGCAGCGGCTTCTCGTCGTTCGTCTACCTGAAGTTCCTCGACGTCGACTATGTGAAGATCGAGGGCAGTCTGGTGCGCCACCTGTGCAGCGACCCGCGCGACCGCGTGATGGTGCGCCACATCCACGCCATGGCCAAGGAATTCGGCATCAGCACCATCGCCGAGTTCGTGGAGGATGCCGACACCCTCACGGCGCTGGCGGCGATGGGAATCGATTTCGCCCAGGGCTGGCATATCGGCGCCCCTGATGTGGCTGCCGCGACGTGTGGATGAGAGTTATTTTCAGTCGTTGCGGTACAGTAATCGTGCATCGGCCCCCGGCTGCTTTCGCTATACTGGTGCCATTGTTACGCTTCGTTGTGGCCGCCGTTTCTTTCCATCGTATTTTTGCCTCTCCTTGATCGATCTTATACCAAAGGGTAGTATATTCCCAAATTGCTTTCGGGAATAATAGCTTCGGGTGGGGGAATGAGGCCGATCGCGCCGACGGGGGCGCGGGCGGATGGAACGCTTACGGGGGGCTCCTTCGCAAATGACCGACAGACCTGTCCGGATTCTTATTGCCGACGATCATCCGCTGGTGCGGCGGGCCCTGGGTGCGACGCTGTCGCAACTGGGTAACGTGACGTTGGACGAGGCCGGAACCCTTGATGAAGCCGTGGCGCGGGTGACTGCCACGCCGGACCTTGACCTGGTGGTCTTCGACCTGCGCATGCCCGGGGCCAGCGGCCTGCAGGGCCTGACTCAGGTGCGGACCATCGCGCCGACCGTGCCGGTGGTGGTGCTGACGGCGGATGAAAACCCGCGGCTGGCGCTGAAGGCGCTGGAGCAGGGGGCATCCGGCTTCATTCCCAAGACGGCGCCGGAAGCGGTGCTGCTGGCCGCCATCCGGCTGGTGCTGCAGGGCGGCATCTACATTCCGTCCATGGTGGCGGAGCACGCCGCCCATGCCGACGGCCACGGCGGCCACGGGGCGTCCCGCTCGCCCCGCCACAGCCTGACGGCCCGCCAACGCGACGTGCTGGCCCTGGTGCTGGAAGGCCTGAGCAACCGCGAGATCGCCACCCGCTTCAACCTGTCGGAAGCGACGGTGAAGGCGCACGTGACGGCCATCCTGCGGGCCTACAACGTCACCAGCCGCGCCAAGCTGATCCGCGCCGCCAATGCCGAGGACGGGGCCGACATGATGCTGGGCGAAGGCTGACCGCGCCGCCGGCCCCCCCGGCCGGCTCCGCAAAGACACCGGGCCGCCGGCTCCCCGGCCGGCCCCGCAAACGACACCGGACCGCCGGCCCCGCAAACGACAACGGGCCGCTCCCCAGGAGCGGCCCGTTCCGTTTGCGCGGCGGCGATGCCGGGGCGCTTACTTCTTCACGCTGTCCCAGCCGGCGGTGAAGCCGGAGAGCGAGGCGTCCTCGCCCATCTTCTTGCCGGCGGCGGTGATGAAGTTGACGTTCATCGCCTTGCCGCCCTTCATGCGGCTGATCATCTGGTCGTTCAGCGGCACGATGGCGCGGCACAGGCCCGGCGTGCAGATCTGATAGGGCACGCGCACCTCGCTGCCGCCATCGACGGCGAAGCCGGCACCCGGCGGGATCAGCACGCCGGTCGGCAGGTCGGCGAGGATCGCCGGTTCATTGTTCGGGCCGAAGTAGCCGACCTTCAGCGACATCATGGGGCGGCCGCTCTGGGCGTCCTTGACGTTCTGGAAGATGAAGCATTCGGTGCCGGCGCCGCCGGGCAGCGTTTCGCAGGCCCCGGTCCAGCTGCCGTAGGTCTGCCCGATCTGGGCATTCCCCTGGGCGCCGCCCTGGGTCTGCGCCACGGCAGGCGCAGCGGCAAGCGCCACCCCGAGAATGGCCGCCGCCCCCACGACGGTGGCGCGCATGCTCGGAACACTCAAACGGAAACTCATTCAGGGCTCCTCTCGCCTTGGCGAACGGCCGCTCGGCGCACCCCGCGCCCGGCCGGTATTCTCCCATCTCCCGCCTTCGGTATCCCCACCCGATGGCGGGCCGCCGAAGACGCGGCACCATACCACCAGCAAAGCCAGGATGCACGGGCTGCCTATGACTAGTCCGTGAACATGGCGGATTGAAGGCGGCAGCGGGTGGGGAGCGGGCGCCTCACAGCACCGTCGCCGCCCGCGCCGCCTGGCCGTAGAGGCCGGAAAGGGCGCGCAGCTTGCCGGCCTGTTCGCCGATGGCGCGGGTGTCGAGGCCCATGGTCTGGAAGCTTTCCACCAGGCATTCCTCCCGCACCTGGCGATAGGCGTCGCAGGCGGTGTGGCCGGCCTCGGTGGTGCGGAACCAGGCTTCCTTGCCGCGCTTGGTGCGCTCCACCAGCCCGGCGGCCTCCAGCTTCTTCAGGCTGTAGCTGACCAGGTGGGTGTCCTCCACGTTCAGGGTGAAGCACACGTCGGCCAGCCGCTTGTCGCGGTCGCGATGGTTGACCGAATGCAGCACCAGCACGTCCAGCTGCGACAGGTCGGGGTAGCCGGCTGCCGCCATGCAGCGCACCATCCAGCGCGAGAAGGCGTGGTAGGCGATGATCAGGCCGAACTCGAACTCCGACAGTTCGGCGGCTTTCTCGCTGACCAGATGGGCGGAGGAGACGATGCGGCGCGGCTTGGCGTCCATGGGAACTCCTTTCTGTCGACGGCGGTCGGGGCGGCGAGGGCAGGGCGCCGGCGCCCTTGCTGGTCCATGCCCCGGCTGTTATCTCTCGAACCAGAGATGGAGGACCAGCACCATGTCCAAATCCGCCCTGTATGACCAGGATTTCTATGCCTGGGCCAACGAACAGGCCGCCCTGCTGCGGGCCGGCAAGCTCGCCGCCGCCGACATCGAGCACATCGCCGAGGAAATCGAGAGCATGGGCAAGGCCGAGAAGCGCGAACTGGTCAACCGGCTGACGGTGCTGCTGCTGCACCTGCTGAAGTGGCAGTTCCAGCCGGTGCGGCGGAGCAACTCGTGGCGGGCCACCATCCGCGTCCAGCGCCTGGAACTGGCCCGCCACCTGAGGGACAACCCGAGCCTCAAGCCGAAGGTGCCGGAGGCCATCGCCGACGCCCATGTCACCGCCGTGATCCAGGCCGCCGACGAAACCGGCCTGCCGGAGTCCGCTTTCCCCGCCACCTGCCCCTGGTCGTTCGAGCAGGTCATGGATGCCGAGTTCTGGCCGGACCATTCGTGACGAGCATCCTGCCTCAGGCCCTGGAGGACCAGCACCATGTCCAAATCCGCCCTGTATGACCAGGATTTCTATGCCTGGGCCAACGAACAGGCCGCCCTGCTGCGGGCCGGCAAGCTTTCCGCCGCCGACATCGAGCACATCGCCGAGGAAATCGAAAGCATGGGCAAGGCCGAGAAGCGCGAACTGGTCAACCGGCTGACGGTGCTGCTGCTGCACCTGCTGAAGTGGCAGTTCCAGCCGGTGCTGCAAGGGTTGTCGTGGCAAACCACCATCCGCCTTGAGCGATTTGATATTGCAGACCTGTTGAACGATAACCCGAGCCTGTCAGCTCAGGTCACAGAGGTCATGATGCGCGCCTACAGAAGGGCTCTCGGCGAGGCCCAACTGGAGACCGGCCTGCCGGAAACGACCTTCCCCGCCACCTGCCCCTGGACCTTCGAGCAGATCATGGACGCCGAGTTCTGGCCCGACCCCTCGTGATCCCTGCGGCCCGGCAAGGGAAGGGGCGGCCCGCGAAGGGCCGCCCCGTTTCACGTCAGGCCTTGCCGTAACCGCCGCCGCCCGGCGTCATCACCACCACCACGTCGCCGGGGTGCATCTCGGTCTGGTCGGTGGAGCCCAGCTCCTGGGTGCCGCCGGCCGCCCGCTCGATCAGGGTGCGGCCAGGGGCGCCGGGCTCGCCGCCGTCCATGCCGTAGGGGGCGACCCGCCGGCGGTTGGAGAGGATGGCGACGGTCATCGGCTCCAGGAAGCGCAGCCGCCGCACGGTGCCGTCGCCGCCGCGGAAGCGGCCGGCGCCGCCCGAGTCCTGGCGGATGCCGAAGCTCTCCAGCAGCACCGGATACCGCCACTCCAGCACCTCGGGGTCGGTGAGGCGGCTGTTGGTCATGTGGGTGTGGACGGCGGAGCAGCCGTTGAAGTCCGGCCCCGCCCCGGCGCCGCCGCAGATGGTTTCGTAGTACTGATAGCGCTCGTTGCCGAAGGTGAGGTTGTTCATGGTGCCCTGGGCGGCGCCCATTACCTTCAGCGCGCCATAGAGCGCATCCACCACCACCTGGCTGGTCTCCACGTTGCCGGCCACCACGGCGGCCGGGTAGACGGGGTTGAGCATGCAGCCTTCGGGGATGATCAGCTCCACCGGCTTCAGGCAGCCCTCGTTCATGGGGATGTCGTCGTCCACCAGGGTGCGGAAGACGTACAGCACCGCCGCCCGCGCCACCGAGTTGGGGGCGTTGAAGTTGTTGGGGCGCTGGTCGCTGGTGCCGGTGAAGTCGACGGTGGCGGAGCGGCTGGCCGCATCCACCGAGATCTTCACCCGGATCACCGCGCCGTCGTCCATTTCATAGGCGAAGTCGCCCGAGGTCAGGCGGCCGATGACGCGGCGGACGCTTTCCTCGGCATTGTCCTGCACGTGGCCCATGTAGGCCTTCACCACGTTCAGGCCGAAGTGCTCCACCATGCGCTTCAGTTCATGCAGACCCTTTTCGTTGGCGGCCACCTGGGCGCGCAGGTCGGCGATGTTCTGGTGCGGGTTGCGGGCCGGGTACTTGCCCGACTTGAGGACGGCGGTGATCTCGTCTTCCAGGAAGCGGCCGTCTTCCACCAGCTTCAGGTTGTCGAGCAGCACGCCTTCCTCGTCCACCGTCGTGCTGTCGGGCGGCATGGAGCCCGGCGTGATGCCGCCGATGTCGGCGTGGTGGCCGCGGCTGGCGACGAAGAACAGGATCTCCTCGCCGGCGTCGTCGAACACCGGGGTGATGACGGTGACGTCGGGCAGGTGGGTGCCGCCGTTGTAGGGGGCGTTCAGCACGTAGACGTCGCCCGGCTTGAGCACGGCGCCGTTCTCGCGGATGACGGTGCGCACCGACTCGCCCATGGAGCCCAGGTGCACCGGCATGTGCGGCGCGTTGGCGACCAGATTGCCGCTGGCGTCGAAGATGGCGCAGGAGAAGTCCAGCCGCTCCTTGATGTTCACCGAATAGGCGGTGTTGGCCAGCGTCGCGCCCATCTGCTCGGCGATGGACATGAACAGGTTGTTGAACACCTCCAGCATCACCGGGTCGGCCTCGGTGCCGATGGAGACGCGCTTCGGCCGCGGCGTGACGCGGGTGAGGACGAGGTGGTTGCGGGTGTTCAGCTCGGCCGACCAGCCCGGTTCCACCACCGTGGTGGCGGTGGATTCGATGATGATGGCGGGGCCCATGACGCGGTCGCCGGCGTGCAGGCTTTCGCGCAGGTAGACCGGCGCGGCGTGCCAGGCGCCGCCGCTGTAGATCTTCACCTCGTCGGCGGCGGCGGGCTGCGGCGCGGCGTCGGCGGGGCGGCTGATGACCGGGTCTTCCGCCTGTTCGGTGGCGCCGATGGCCTCGACCGAGACGGCCTCGACGATGAAGCCGCGGCCGGCGATGACGAAGCCGAACTGCTGGCGGTGGTTGTCCTCGAAGGCGGCGATCATGGCGGCCTTGTCGGCGGCCTCCACCACGATGGCGGTGTCGGTGCCTTCATAGCGCAGGTGGACGCGGCGGATGACGGTGGTCTGCCGTTCCTCCACGCCCTGGCCGGCCAGTTCGGCGCGCGCCTCGGCCTCCAGTTCGTCCTGGGTGGCGGCGATGTCGGCCATGGCGGCGTCGGACAGCTTCACCTCCAGCGACCGCTCGCGCATGGCGCGCAGGTCGGCGAGGCCCATGCCGTAGGCCGACAGCAC
Organism: Caenispirillum bisanense; assembly: GCF_039523075.1. NCBI lineage: Bacteria > Pseudomonadati > Pseudomonadota > Alphaproteobacteria > Rhodospirillales > Novispirillaceae > Caenispirillum > Caenispirillum bisanense. Next base: position 48,074 of record NZ_BAAAEP010000027.1, on the reverse strand, counting down.
CCCGGCGTAAGGATGGATGAAGACCGAGTTCATGCCGAGCGTATCGGCCACAAGACAGGCGTGCTGGCCGCCGGCGCCGCCGAAGCAGGCGAGCGTGTACTCGCTGACGTCGTAGCCGCGCTGCACCGAGATCTTCTTGATGGCGTTGGCCATGTTCTCGACGGCGATGGTCAGGAAGCCTTCCGCCACCTCTTCCGGCGTGCGCTTTTCGCCCAGCTTGGCCTCGATCTCGGCCGCCAGTTCGGTGAACTTGGCCCGCACCACGTCGCCGTCCAGCGCCTCGTCGGCGTTGGGGCCGAACACCTTGGGGAAGAAGGCGGGCTGGATCTTGCCCAGCATGACGTTGCAGTCGGTGACGGCCAGGCGGCCGCCGCGGCGGTAGCAGGCCGGGCCGGGGTTGGCGCCGGCGCTGTCGGGGCCGACGCGGAAGCGGCTGCCGTCGAAGAACAGGATGGAGCCGCCGCCGGCGGCGACCGTGTGAATGCTCATCATCGGCGCGCGGATGCGCACCCCGGCCACCACCGACTCGAACGAGCGCTCGTAGACGCCGTCGTAGTGCGACACGTCGGTGGAGGTGCCGCCCATGTCGAAGCCGATGATCTTCTCGAACCCGCCCATGGCGGCGGTGCGCACCATGCCGACCACGCCGCCGGCCGGGCCGGAGAGGATGGCGTCCTTGCCCTGGAACAGGCGGGCGTCGGTCAGGCCGCCGTTGGACTGCATGAACATCAGCCGCACGTCGCCCAGCTCGCCGGCCACCTGATCGACATAGCGGCGCAGGATCGGCGACAGGTAGGCATCGACCACGGTGGTGTCGCCGCGGCCGACCAGCTTCATCAGCGGGCTGGCGCCGTGGCTGGTGGAGACCTGGGTGAAGCCGATGCGGCGGGCGAGGTCGGCCACCTGCTTCTCGTGGCTGGTGTAGCGGTAGCCGTGCATGAACACGATGGCGCAGGCGCGGATGCCGGCGTCGTAGGCCGCCTTCAGCTCGGTTTCCGCCTGTTCCAGATCGAGCGCCGTTTCGACGGTGCCGTCGGCGCGCACGCGCTCGTCAATCTCCGCCACCCGCTCGTAGAGCATTTCCGGCAGCTGGATGTTGCGGTCGAACAGCCGCGGCCGCGCCTGATAGCCGATGCGCAGCGAATCGGCGAAGCCGCGGGTGGTGACCAGCAGGGTGCGGTCGCCCTTGCGCTCCAGCAGGGCATTGGTGGCCACGGTGGTGCCCATCTTCACCGCCTCGATGGCCTCCGCCGGCACCGGCGCGGCCGCATCCAGGCCGAGCAGGTCGCGGATGCCCTTTAGCGCCGCGTCCTTGTACTGCTCCGGGTTCTCCGACAGCACCTTGTGGGTCACCACCGAACCGTCCGGCCGGCGCGCCACGATGTCGGTGAAGGTGCCGCCGCGGTCGATCCAGAACTGCCAGCGGCCGGTGGCGGGCGGGGCGGCGACCGGGGCGGCGGCGGACGTGGGGGAGGCGGTCATGACCGGACGGGGCTCCTGCTGATGAGCGGTGGATCGTTGACAGGATCGTCATAAGACGTGGACATTTTGTCAACGATTTCTCATTATGGGCGGGACGCGCAAGAGAGGAAGGCATTTCCACCCATGCACGCAGCGACGTTTCGCGGCGCCGGTTCAGCGGATGAGGAGGGGCAGTTCTGCCGCCTCGTCCCACAGCCATGCGTCGCCGTCCCGCCGCAGCTCGGGGAAATGGCCGGGCACGATGCGGTCGGCCATGTCCAGGATGCGGCGGATGGAGGCGGTGCCGTTCTCGGCGGTGTCGAAGGCCATGTCGCAGCGCCGGGCCATGACCTCCTTCACGTACTTGATGGCGTCGCCGGCCAGCACCACGGTGCCCTTCGAGTCGGTGTCCAGCACCAGCACCTGCAGGCCCGGCGTGTGGCCCGGTGCGGCCATGTGGCGGATGCCGGGGGCCAGTTCGCCGTCGCCGTCGACGAAGTGCAGGTCGTGGCGGCGCAGCTGGTCCTGGATCAGCCAGGGGATGAGGATGTCGTCGGGGTGCGGCGCGGCGGCGTAATCGAACTCGCGCCGGCTGACGATGACGCGGGCCTGCGGGAACAGGTCGATGTTGTTGGCGTGGTCGAAGTGCAGGTGGCTGAGGAACACCACCTTGATGTCGGCCGGCGTCAGCCCCGCCCGCTGCAGGCCCTTCAGCAGACCGATGCGGTTGGAGAAATGGCCGCAATCGAACAGCCACGGGCCGTCAGGGGTGTGGATCAGGGTGACGTTGGCGAGCGCCAGGAAGCCTTCGCGGAGCTTCAGGTTGTTGCCCTTGACGATCACCTCGTAGTCGATGCCGCGCGCCATCGCGTCCGGTCCTTTCAGATCATGTCCTGTCGCTACAAAACCCTAGCATTGACTCGGATATTGCGGGCAGGCGACAGTTTTTTCCACCCCTCTAACATCAGCACAAGAAAGAGGTCGAACATGTGGAGTGCTCTCGCTGGGCGGACCCGGTCGCTGGCCGCCGCCGCTTCCCTTGCTGCCATTCTGGGCGCCGCGCCGGCGCTGGCGCAGTCCGCGTGGGACATGCCGACGCCCTACCCCGACAACAACTTCCACACCCTGAACATCCAGAAGTTCGCCGCGGACGTGGCGGAAAAGACCGGCGGCCAGTTGACCATCAAGGTCCATCCCGCCGGCTCGCTCATCAAGCACCCGGAAATCAAGAACTCGGTGCGCTCGGGCGTGGTGCCCATCGGCGAGTTCCTGATGTCGCAGGCGCAGAACGAGAACCCCATCTTCGGCGTCGACAGCGTGCCCTTCCTCGCCACCGACTATGAACAGTCGGGCAAGCTGTGGGAGGCTGCCCGCCCGGCCATCGAGGACGCGCTCGGCAAGCAGGGCCTGAAGGTGCTCTACACCGTGCCGTGGCCGCCGCAGGGCATCTACTCCAAGCAGCCGCTGGCCCAGATGTCGGACCTCAAGGGCATCAAGTTCCGCGCCTACAACAACGCCACCGAGCGGGTGGCGCTGCTGGCCGGCGCCGTGCCGACCCAGGTGGAGGCGCCCGATCTGGCCCAGGCCTTCGCCACCGGCCGCGTCGATGCCATGATCACCTCGCCGTCCACCGGCGCCAACACCAAGGCGTGGGACTACGTCTCGCACTACTACGACACCCAGGCCTGGCTGCCGCGCAACATCATCGTGGTCAGCGACAAGGCGTGGCGCCGCCTGGACGAAGCCACCCAGAAGGCCGTGCTGGACGCCGCCGCCGAAGCCGAAGCCCGCGGCCTGGAGATGAGCAAGGAAGAGACCGAGGCCAAGACCAAGGAACTGGCCGACAACGGCATGACGGTCGAGGCCCCGTCGGACGCGCTGAAGCAGGGCTTCGCCCACATCGGCGAGACCATGACCTCCGAATGGGCCAAGAGCGCCGGTGCCGACGGCGCCAAGGTGCTGGGCGCCTACCGCGCCAGCAACAACTGACGCCGGCCTGACCGCCGCCGGCCGCGCGCCCGTCCCCCCGGCGCGCGGCCGGTCGGCTCCGGCTGCCGTTCCGGCTTTCCGTTTCCCCGCAGCACAGGACCCCCCGGCCCATGCGCAAGGCCCTGGACACCCTCTATCTCGCAAGCGGCGTGCTGGCGGCGCTGTTCCTCGTGGCGATCGCGCTGGTGGTGCTCGCCCAGGTGGTCGCCAACATCATCAGCAAGCTCAGCCAGTGGATCACCGGCGAGGCGATGGGCCTGCTGGTGCCGTCCTACGCCGACTTCACCGGCTGGTTCCTGGCCGCCTCCAGCTTCCTGGCGCTCGCCTATACCCTGCGGGCCGGCGGCCACATCCGGGTGGAGCTGCTGATCCAGGGCGCCCGCCCGGCGGTGCGCAAGGTGATCGAGCTGTGGTGCTGCACGGTCGGGCTGGTGGCCTCGGCCTATTTCGCCTGGTGGGCGGCCTCGCTGACGCTGGAAAGCTGGCAGTTCGGCGACGTGTCCTTCGGCATGGTGCCGATGCCGCTGTGGATCCCGCAGTCGGGCATGACCCTCGGGCTGATCGTGCTGACCATTTCCTTCGCCGATGAGGTGGTGCGCATCCTCACCGGCCGCATGCCGAGCTTCGATCAGGCGGAGGCGGACCTCGCCGACTCCTTCGACGAAACCCCCGCCGACCGCTGAAGGGCACCGCCTGTCATGAACGAGATTCTCCTGACCCTGTTCCTTGTCGGCGCCCTGTTCGTGCTGCTCGGCTCCGGCGTGTGGGTGGCGCTGTCGCTGCTCGGCGTCGGCTGGATCGGCCTTGCGCTGTTCACCTCCGCCCCGGTCGGCCAGGTGCTGGCGACCACCGTGTGGGGCGCCAGCAATTCGTGGGCGCTGGCGGCGCTGCCCCTGTTCATCTGGATGGGCGAGATCCTGTTCCGCTCCCGCCTGTCGCAGGACATGTTCACCGGCCTGGCGCCGTGGATGAACCGGCTGCCGGGGCGGCTCTTGCACGTCAACGTCATCGGCTGCGGCATCTTCGCCGCCGTGTCGGGATCGTCGGCGGCGACGGCGGCCACCATCGGCAAGATGTCCATCCCCGAGCTGCAGAAGCGCGGCTACGACCCGATGATGACCATCGGCACCCTGGCCGGGTCGGGCACCCTCGGCCTGCTGATCCCGCCGTCGATCATCCTCATCGTCTACGGCGTCGCCATCGACGAGAGCATCGCCCGCCTGTTCATCGCCGGCATCGTGCCCGGCGTGCTGCTGGTCAGCCTGTTCATGGGCTACATCATGCTGTGGGCGCTGGTGAAGCCGTCGAGCGTGCCGCCGCGCGAGCCGTCGCTGCCGTGGCGGGAGAAGCTGCGCCGCACCCTCGGCCTGATGCCGGTGGTGCTGCTGATCGCCGGCGTCATCGGCTCCATCTACGCCGGCCTGGCCTCGCCCACCGATGCCGCCGCCGTCGGCGTGGCGCTGGCGCTGCTCATCGCCTGGCTGAGCGGGTCGCTGACGTGGGAGAGCTTCAAGGATGGCCTGATGGGCGCCACCCGCACCAGCTGCATGATCGCCTTCATCCTGGCCGGCGCCGCCTTCCTGACCGTCGCCATGGGCTTCACCGGCATCCCGGCCAAGCTGGCGGCGTGGATCGGCGGCTTCGGGCTGAGCAAGTTCGAGCTGCTGGCGGCGCTGACGGTGTTCTTCGTGGTGCTGGGCTGCTTCCTCGACGGCATCTCGGTGGTGGTGCTGACCACCGCCGTCATCATGCCGATGGTGCAGCAGGCCGGCATCGACCGCATCTGGTTCGGCGTCTACCTGGTGCTAGTGGTGGAAATGAGCCAGATCACCCCGCCGGTCGGCTTCAACCTGTTCGTGCTGCAAGGGCTGACGGGCAAGAACATCCTCTATGTCGCCAAGGCGGCGCTGCCGTTCTTCCTGCTGCTGGTGCTCGCGGTGGTGCTGGTGGCGGCGGTGCCGGAGATCGCCACCTTCCTGCCCAGCATCATGATGGGCTGACGGGCGCCCCATGGGCAGGCTCGCCGACGTTCTGGTCCGTCAGTCGCGCTGGTTCCTCGCCGGCAGCGTGTTCGCCGGCCTCGCCCTGCCGGACCTGGCGGCGGCCCTGCGGCCGCTGCTGCCGCCGGCGGTGGCGGTGCTGCTGGTGCTGTCCATGCTGCGGATGGACTGGACGGCGGTGCTCGCCTACGGCCGCCGGCCGGGGCGGGTCGGGCTGGCGCTGGCCTGGGTGCTGATCGGCGCCCCGGCGGCGGTGGCCCTGGCGGTGGCGGCGCTGCCCATCTCCCCCGGATTGCAGGCGGCGGTGATCCTGATGGCGGCGTCGGCGCCCATCATGTCGTCGCCGGCGCTGGCGGTGCTGCTCGGCCTTGATGCCTCGCTGGCGCTGGTGGTGGTGGTGGGGTCGACCCTGCTGATGCCGCTGACGGCGCCGTGGGCGGCCGACCTGCTGGCCCACCTGCCGCTCGACATCCCGACGTGGGAGCTGATGGTCCGTCTGGCCGGGCTGGTGGCCGGCAGCGTGGCGGCGGCGCTGGTGCTGCGGCGGCTGCTCGGGCGGGCGCGGCTGGTGGCGTGGGGGGCGGGCATCGACGCCGCCTCCGTCGTCTTCCTGGTGCTGTTCGCCATCGCCATCATGGACGGGGTGACGGCCGAACTGCTGGCCAACCCGGCCCGCACCCTGCTCATCATCCTCGGCAGCTTCGCCGCCAACCTCGGCCTGCAGGCGGCGGGGGCGGTGCTGTTCTGGCGCACCGGCCGGCAGGCGGCGCTGACCGTCGGGCTGGTGAGCGGCAACTGCAACATGGCGCTGCTGCTGGCGGTGCTGCCGGCCGGCGTCGATGCCGACGTGCCGCTCTACTTCGCCCTCGGCCAGTTCCCCATCTACATCCTGCCGGCGCTGCTGACCCCGCTCTACCGCCGGCTGCGGCTGCCTGCCCCTTGACAGCGCCGCCCGGCGACCCTGCATTCGTGGGGAGAGCCCATCGTCCGCAACCACAGGATCGGCAGCCATGGCCTATGCTCCCTCCTACCTCATGCAGGTCGTGATCATCGGCCTGCTGCTGGCCGTGCTAGGCGTGGTCGGGATGGGGGCGTGGTGGTCGGCGGGCGGCGAGGGCAGCCCCCTGCACGCCGATACCGGCAACGCAACGCTGGTGGCGCTGGGCGGCGAGGTCTACGCCACGCACTGCGCCTCCTGCCACGGCGCCAATCTGGAAGGCGAGCCGGAATGGCGCACCCGCAATGCCGACGGCACCCTGCCGGCACCGCCCCATGACGAGAGCGGCCACACCTGGCATCACCCCGACCAGCAGCTGTTCGAGATCACTAAATACGGCATCGAGCACTTCGCCCCCGCCGGCTACCGCTCCAACATGCCGGCCTTCGAGGACGTGCTGAGCGACCGCGAAATCTGGGCCGTGCTCGCCTACATCAAGGCCCAGTGGCCGGAGGAAACCCGCCGCATGCAGGAGGCCCGGAACCGGCAGTAGGGGGGCGTCCATGGGGTCCGCAACTAAAAGGCAAGTATCCTGCGGCATTATGCACGCGCAATTTTTTTCAAGCCTGCTGGAACCGTACCGTGCAGGAAGTGTTTCATTGTCCGCATCCAGGCAGGGGACGCCGTCTGGTCGCAGCGCTCGGGCGGTTCCGTCGCGGTCTCAGGGGAGGCACCGTCGGCCCGGGCGTCATCAACAAAAAACCCAGGCGTCATAAAAGGGTCCCTGTTGCGCGTTATGGTGCGGCAGCAAACCAGCCAAGTCCGGGGAGGACAGTGCCGTGAGTGGGCGTTATGGAAAGGCCGGGACGGAACCGCCGCTGCATGAACTGATGGCCGACGAGGTGGTGCGGCTGGTCATGCGGCGGGATGGTCTTACGCCTGCGATCGTGTGGGCGCATGTGGAATGCGCACAGGCCCGTCTGCGCGCCCGCGAGGCGCGGACGGCGGAGCCGGTGCGCCGCTGCGCCTGACACGCATCGCGCTCAGGATGGCAACGGACAACCGGGTCGGTGTTTCACCGGCCCGGTTTTTCGTCAGTAGTGGGCGTCGCCGGTCACCTTGCCGCGGAACACCCAGTAGGAATAGGCGGTGTAGATCAGCGTCACCGGCACCAGCACCGCCAGCCCGACCAGCACGAAGATCTGCGCCGACGGCGCGCTGGCGGCGTCGTAGATGGTGATGTCGGGCGGAATGACGTAGGGCCACAGGGTGACGCCAAGGCCGTAGTAGCTCGCCAGGAACAGGCCGAGGGTGGCGAGGAAGGGCACCTTGTCGTTGCGGGTGCGGGCGGACCGCAGCAGCACCCCGGCCAGCACCAGCCCGGCCAGCGGCGCCGGCGCCACGAACAGGATGCGCGGCCATTCGAACCAGCGGCCCATGATCCACTCGTGCAGGAACGGCGTCCACAGCGACACCACCACCGCAATCACCAGCACCAGGATGGTCAGCGGCGCCACCAGGGTCCAGGCCCAGTCGCGGGTGATGCCCTCGGTCTTCAGGATGGTCCAGCCGGCGCCGAGCAGCGAATAGCCGCACACCAGACCGACCGCGCACAGGAACGAGAAGGCGGAGAACCAGCCGAAGGCATCGCCGCTGAACTGCCGCCCCGTCACCTCCACCCCCTGGATGAAGGTGCCGAGCACCAGCCCCTGGGCGATGGTCGCCAGCAGCGAGCCGGCAAAGAAGCCGGTGGTCCACCAGCCCTTGGACGGCCCGCCCTGGGCGCGGAACTCGAAGCACACGCCGCGGAAGATGAGCCCGATCAGCATGAGCATGAGCGGGATGTAGAAGGCCGGCAGCAGCACCGCATAGGCCAGCGGAAAGGCGGCCAGCAGGGCGGTGCCGCCCAGCACCAGCCAGGTCTCGTTGCCGTCCCACACCGGCGCCACGCTGTCCATCATCAGGTCGCGGCAGTGCTCCGACGGCGCCAGCGGGTAGAGGATGCCGACGCCCAGGTCGAAGCCGTCCAGCAGCACGTACATGAAGACACCCAGCACCAGGATGCCGGCGGCGATCAGGGTAAGGTCGAGACTGTCCATGATCCGGGCTCCTTTGGCGGGTCAGAAGCCGCCCTTGTGGGGGCGCGAGCTGTCGGCGCCGAAGGCCGCCGGCTGTTTCTGGCCGAACACCGGCGCCTTGCCGAGGGGCTCCAGCTCCGGCGGCGGGCCCTTCACCACCAGCTTGCGGATGAACCAGATGCCGGCCGGGAAGATGACTGCATAGGCGACGATGAACAGCCCGAAGCTGAAGGCGACATCGCCGCCGGTGAGCGTCGGGGTGACGCCATCGGCGGTGCGCATCAGGCCGTAGACCACCCACGGCTGGCGCCCGGCCTCGGTCACCACCCAGCCGGCCAGAATGGCGACGAAGCCGATGGGCAGGCACCACTGCGACAGCGCCAGATACCACCCGGTGCCCCACGGCCCGCGCTTGCCGAAGCGCAGCACGGTGCCGGCGACGGCCATGAAGATCATGAACAGGCCGATGCCGACCATCAGCCGGAATGAAAAGTAGACCAGCGGCACGTAGGGCCAGTCGGTCCGCTCGAACTGGTCGAGGCCGACGACGCTGCCGGTCAGTGAATGGGTGAGGATGATGCTGCCGAGGTAAGGCACCGCCACGTCCCACGCCATGGCGCCGCGCTCCATGTCCGGCCAGCCGAACAGGCTGAGGGACATGGGCTCGCCTTCCGGGTTGGTGTGGAAGTGGCCTTCCATGGCGGCCAGCTTGGCCGGCTGGTGTTCCAGGGTGTTGAGGCCGTGCAGGTCGCCAATCACCGCCTGGGCCGGCGCCAGCACCAGCAGCAGCCACAGGGTCATGGACATCATGGTGCGGCTTTCCGTGACCGATTCCTCGCGCCGCAGCTTCCAGGCCGAGACCGCCATGACGCAGAAGCCGGTGGTCAGCATGGCCGCCGTGACCATGTGCAGCAGGCGGTAGGGGAACGACGGGTTGAAGATCGCCTGCCACCAGTCGGTGACCGCGAAGCTGCCGTCGGGCAGGATCTCGTAGCCGGTGGGCGTCTGCATCCACGAGTTGGCCGCCAGGATCCAGAAGCTCGACGCCAGGGTGCCGAGCGCCACCATGACGGCGGCGAAGGTGAACACCGGCTGCGACACCTTGTTGCGGCCGAGCAGCAGGATGCCGAGGAAGGTCGCCTCCAGGAAGAAGGCGGTCAGCACCTCGTAGGTCAGCAGCGGCCCGAGCACGTTGCCGGTGACGTCGGAGAACCGGCTCCAGTTCATGCCGAACTGGTAGGACATGACGATGCCCGAGACCACGCCCATGCCGAACGACACGCCGAAGATCTTGATCCAGAAGCGCGACAGCCGTCCCCAGACATCCTTGCCGGTGATCAGGTGCAGCACCTCCAGCAGGGCGATGTAGATGGACAGGCCGATGGTGAAGGCGGGGAACAGGATGTGAAACGAGATCACGAAGGCGAACTGGAAGCGCGACAGCAGCAGCGGGTCGAGTTCCATGACGGCTCCTCGGGGCGCACGGCGGGCAAGGCGGGGGCGGAAGCGGGCGGATGACGTTGTCCGATGCCGCAACGCGGGATGGCGCCCGCCGGTTGCAGCGGCAGGGGCGGCCGCGCGCGACAGGCAGCAGCCGCCGCGCCGGCGGCGCCATGCCCCCTCGTCGCGCCGGCGCCCGTGGGTGCGGCATCCCCTTCACCCCGCCGCGCCGGTGGCGCGGCATCCCCTTCACACTGCTGCCGTTTCCAGGCATGATCCGGCCTAGGGCGTAAGCCGATGGGCGAAGGACCTCACGATGAGCCATTCCGGCGAAAAATACCTGCGGCGGATGACCGGGCAGATCCTGGATGCGCTGGTGGCCGGCGTGGTGCCGAAGGCCAAGGACGGCCATGTCGACGTCGCCACCCTGCGGTCGCTGGCCGAGGCGCTGAAATCCAACCCGGAGTTCGACGCCTTCTACCACCAGGCCTATGTCCACCTGGCCGACGAGGTCGAGCGTGACGCGCGGCAGGAACTGCGCCGCAACGCCCTCGGCCGGCTGATGGTGCATCCGCTGGCCGGGCTGTTCAACGACGAACGGCTGGACCGCTCCATCCTTCCCAACCTGTTCCACTTCTTCCAGCTGTCGCTCGGCGAGCAGCTGGAGCATTACGCCGAAACCTGCAGCGAGATCGTCCAGCTGATGAAGCTGGAACGGGGCGAGGACTTCGCCTGGGACCAGTTCTATGCCGATCCGCAGGCGCGGGCCGTGCAGGCCAAGGTGCTGTGGACCATCGTCAAGGCGTTCAAGAACTTCGACGCCCGCCGCGACTGGTTCATCAAGCTGATGCAGTACCACCCGTCGTCCATCAGCCTGGGCGCCCACATGTTCATCGCCGCCCCCAAGCCCATGGGCGGCGAGGCGCCGCCGCCCTTCGGCAACGAGGAATTCTGCACCCTGTTCCACGCCCTGTTCTCGCCGCTGCACGACCTGCCGGCGGAAGAACGGGCCAAGCTCGCCACCATCCTGGACGACTTCGACCAGAAGCGGTTTGACCGCTTCATGCTCGACCTGGCCGCCTGCCGCCTCTGATCGGCTGCAACCGGCGGGCGCGGAAGCCCGTTCTTCCACGCGCATCGCAGCGACGCCCGCGCCGTCGCCTGCGGCGCCGGGAGGAAAGGAGCGCACATGCTGAGCCTGTCCAAGGACATGGTGGCCCTCGGCCGGGCGGCCACCGACAAGGCCGATGCGATCCGTCAGGCGGCGGCGATCCTGGCGGCAGCCGGCAAGGTCGATGCCGCCTATGCCGACAGCATGCTGGCGCGCGAGGCGCAGACCGCCACCTACCTGGGCAACGGCATCGCCATCCCGCACGGCCTGCGCGGCGACGCCGGCATGATCCGCGACACCGCCCTGTGCGTGGTGCAGTTCCCCGCCGGGGTGGAGTGGAACCCGGGCGAGGTGGTGCATCTGGCGGTGGGCATCGCCGCCCGCTCCGACGAACATATCCAGGTGCTTGCCAACCTCACCGACGTGCTGACCGACGAGGCGGCGGCCCGCCGCCTTGCCACCACCAGCGATCCGCAGGACGTGCTCGACCTGCTCAACCGCAGTGGCGACGACGCCTCCGGCGGCGGCGGGGCAGGGGCGGGCGGGGCCGAGGCGGCCCTGGCGGAACTGGCGGGCTACGGCGCCGCCGACAGCGTCACCATCTCCGGCCGCCATGGCCTGCACGCGCGCCCGGCGGCGGTGTTCGCCGGGCTGGCGAAGCAGTTCGCCGCCGACGTGCGGGTGGTCCACGGCGCCAAGGTCGCCAACGGCAAGAGCCTCGCCTCGCTGCTGACGCTCGGGGCCGACAGCGGCGCGTCCATCCGCATCCTGGCCGATGGCGCCGATGCCGAACAGGCGGTGCGGGAACTGGCCCAGGCGGTGCGCCAGGGGCTGGAGGAGGACGAGCCGCCGGCCGATGACGATGCCGGCGCCGCAACGCCGCCGTCGCCCGCCGCGCCACCGGTGGACTTCGCCGGCGACGTGCGGCAGGGCGTCGCGGCCTCGCCGGGGCTGGCCCTCGGGCCGCTCCACCGCCTGCGGCGGGCGGAGATTGCCGTGCGCGACGAAAGCCGCGGTGCCGGCCGCGAGACGGCGGCGCTGGAGGCGGCCATGGCGGAGGCGCGCGGCCAGTTGCAGGCGCTGCACGCGGCGGTGTCGGCCCGCTCCGGCTCCAAGCAGGCGGCGATCTTCCTGGCGCATCAGGAATTCCTCGACGATCCCGACCTGGCGGCGGAGGCGGCGTCGCTGATCGACGGCGGCCAGTCGGCCGGGCGGGCGTGGCAGATCGTCACCGAACGGCGGGCGGCGGAGCTGGCGGCGCTGGGCGATGCCACCCTGCGCGAGCGCGCCAACGACATGCGCGACGTCGGCGCCCGCGTGCTGCGTATCCTGGCCGGCCAGACCGGCGCCCAGACCGCGCAGCCGCTGCCGCCGCATCCGGTGGTGCTGGCGGCGGAGGATCTGGCGCCGTCGGATACCGCCACGCTCGATACCGACCGGGTGCTCGGCATCGCCCTGACAGCCGGCGGCCCCAACAGCCATTCCGCCATCCTGGCGCGGTCGCTGGACATTCCCGCCATTGTCTCGCTCGGTCCGGCGCTGGAGGGCGTCGCCGACGGCACCGAGGTGGTGGTGGACGGCGATCACGGCCTGCTGCTGGTCGCCCCCGACGCCGACGACCGCACCAAGGCCGAAGCCGCCCGCGGCGAGCGTCAGGCGGCGCGGCAGAAAGCCAAGGCGGCCGCCTACCAGCCGGCCTTCACCACCGATGGCGGCCGGGTCGAGGTGGTCGCCAACATCGGCCGCACCGACGAGGCGGCGCGGGCGGTGGAGGCGGGGGCGGAAGGCATCGGCCTGCTGCGCACCGAGTTCCTGTTCCTCGGCCGCGAGGATGCCCCCGGCGAGGACGAGCAGGCCGAGGCGCTGATGCGCATGGTGGAGGCCCTGAACGGCCTGCCGCTGGTGGTGCGCACCATGGACATCGGCGGCGACAAGGACATCCCCTTCCTGCCCATGCCGCCGGAGGACAACCCCTTCCTCGGCCTGCGCGGCATCCGTCTGGCGCTGACCCGGCCGGAGGTGTTCCGGCCGCAGCTGCGGGCCATCCTGCGGGCGGCCAGGGCGGCGCCCGAGGGGGCGGTGAAGGTCATGTTCCCCATGGTCGGCATGGTGGAGGAATTCCGCGATGCCCGCGCCCTGCTGGAGGAGGAACGGGCCGCCCTGGGAGCGCCGCCGGTGGAGGTGGGCATCATGGTGGAGGTGCCGTCCGCCGCCCTGATGGCGCCGGTCTTCGCGCCGGAGGTGGACTTCTTCTCCATCGGCACCAACGACCTGACCCAGTACACCCTGGCCATCGACCGCCTGCACCCGACCCTGACCCGCAAGGCCGACGGCCTGCACCCGAGCGTGCTGCGGCTGATCCGCACGGTGGTGGAGGCGGCGCACGCCCACGGCCGCTGGGTCGGCGTGTGCGGCAACATGGCGGCGGAGCGGGTGGCGGCGCCCATCCTCATCGGCCTTGGCGTCGACGAACTGTCGGTCAGCCCGCCGGCGGTGGCGCCCCTGAAGGCGCAGGTGCGCGGCCTGTCGCTGGCCGAGTGCCGCCGCCTGGCCGAGCGGGCGCTGGCCTGCGCCACCGCCGCCGAGGTGCGCCGCCTGGCCTGACGCAAGGAGTACGCATGTTCACCGCCACCGACCGCGTCTGCACCGTCACCCTGAACCCCGCCATCGACCAGACGGCCGGGCTGAGCGGCTTTCGCCCCGGGCGCGTCAACCGCATCGCCTGGGACCGTGCCGACCCCGGCGGCAAGGGCGTCAACGTTGCCGGCTTCCTGGCCGAGTTCGGCGTCGGCGTCAGCGTCACCGGCCTGATGGGGCAGGAAAACACCCGCTGCTTCACCGACCTGTTCGCCGCCAGACGCATCACCGACCGCTTCGTCGGCCTGCCGGGGCGGGTGCGCACCAACATCAAGCTGGTGGACGAGGCGGCCCATGGCGAAGGGGCGGTGACCGACCTCAACTTCCCCGGCCCCGCCGCCACGCCGGAAAGCCTGGAACAGTTGGGCGCCGCCCTCGACGTGCTGGCGGAGGACCATGCCATCTTCGTGCTGGCGGGCTCGCTGCCGGCGGGGGTGGACGACGACATCTACGGCCGCCTGACAACACGGCTGAAGGCGCGCGGCCGCACGGTGGTGCTGGACGCCAGCGGCGCCGCCCTGCGCCACGGCATCGCCGCCCGGCCGGCGCTCATCAAGCCCAACATCCACGAACTGCGCGATCTGGTCGGCCCGGTGGACGACGAGCCGGCGGCGGTGGCGGCAGCGGCCCGCCGGCTGGTGGGGCAGGGCATCGACTGCGTGGTGGTCTCCCTCGGCGGCGCCGGCGCCGTGCTGGTGGAGGCCGACGAGGCGGTCCATGCCGCCGCCCTGCCGGTGGAGCCGGTGTCGACCGTCGGCGCCGGTGACGCCATGGTGGCCGGGCTGGTGCTCGGCTGGCTGCGGGGCCTCAGCCTCGGGCCACGGGCGCGGCGCGCCACCGCCTGTTCCGCCGCCGCCCTCACCACCCTCGGCCCCCGCCTGCCGCCGCCGGCGCAGGTGGAGGCCCGCATGACCGAAGTCCGCCTGTCGCCCTTGCCTGCCTGATATCCCTGAGGGAGAGCCGTCATGGCCCGCATCGTCGCCGTCACCGCCTGCCCGACGGGCATTGCCCATACCTACATGGCGGCCGAGGCCCTGAAGAAGCAGGCCAGCCTGCTCGGCCATGCCATCGTGGTGGAAACCCGCGGTTCCGGCGGCACCGGCGGCGAGCTGTCGGCAGAGCAGATCGCCGAGGCCGATGCCGTCATCCTGGCCGCCGACATGACCGTGCCCACCGATCGCTTCGCCGGCAAGCCGATCTACGTCAGCTCCACCGCCGCCGCCATCCGCGACCCGCGGCAGGTGATCGAGGCGGCGCTGGGCGAGGAAGCCCACGATGCGCCCCCCCCCCCCCCCCCCCCGGCCCCGCCCCCGAGGGCGCCGCCGCCGCCTCGCCCGCCGCCGGCCGACGAGGCGCGGGCGCAGGTGATGGCCGAGCGGGGCGAGACGCCGGAACCGGTGCCGCCGCCGCCGGCGGGGGAGGGCAGGCGGCTGGTGGCCATCACCGCCTGTCCGACCGGCATCGCCCACACCTTCATGTCGGCGGAGGCGCTGCGCCAGGCGCTGGTCGGCATGGGGCACGGCATCAAGGTGGAGACCCAGGGCTCGGTCGGCGCCAAGAACACCCTGACCGACGAGGACATCGCCGCCGCCGACGCGGTGATCATCGCCGCCGACACCAACGTCACCACAGACCGCTTCGCCGGCAAGCCGCTCTACATGACCTCCACTGCCGCGGCGCTGAAGAACGGCCCGGCGGTCATCGCCGCCGCCCTGCAGACGCCGGCCGGATCGACCGCCGGCGGCGCCGGGGCGGCAGCGGGGGCGGCAGCGGGCGCGACGGCCGGGGGCGCCGGCTATCAGCAGGAGGTGCAGCGGGCCAAGCAGCAGCTGTCGGCGCAACGCTCCGGCCCCTACAAGCACCTGCTGACCGGCGTGTCCTACATGCTGCCGCTGGTGGTGGCGGGCGGCCTGCTGATCGCCCTGTCGTTCGTGTGGGGCATCACCGCCTTCGAGGAGGAGGGCACCATCCCCGCCGCCCTCATGCAGATCGGCGGCGGTGCCGCCTTCGCCCTCATGGTGCCGGTGCTGGCCGGGTTCATCGCCTATTCCATCGCCGACCGGCCGGGGCTGGCGCCGGGGCTGATCGGCGGCATGCTGGCGACGCAGCTGGGGGCGGGGTTCCTGGGCGGCATCATCGCCGGCTTCATCGCCGGGTATTCGTCGCTGTTCCTGCGCGACCGCCTGCGCCTGCCGCAGACCCTGGAGGGGCTGAAGCCGGTGCTCATCATCCCGTTGCTGGCGGGCGGCTTCACCGGCCTGATGATGGTCTATGTGGTGGGCGAGCCGGTGCGGGCGATCATGGATGGTCTGACCGCCTGGCTGAACGGCCTGTCGGGCACCAACGCGGTGCTACTGGGCGTGCTGCTGGGGGCCATGATGGCCTTCGACATGGGCGGGCCGGTGAACAAGGCGGCTTATGCCTTTTCGGTCGGCCTGCTGGGGTCGGACACCTTCGCCCCCATGGCGGCCACCATGGCCGCCGGCATGACGCCGCCGCTCGGCCTGGCGCTGGCGACCTTCATCGCCCGGCGCAAGTTCAATGCCGAGGAACAGGAGGCCGGCAAGGCCGCCGGGGTGCTGGGCATCTGCTTCATCACCGAGGGCGCCATCCCCTTCGCCGCCAAGGACCCGGTGCGGGTGATCCCCTGCATCATGGCCGGCAGCGCGGTGGCCGGGGCGCTGTCCATGTACTTCGGCTGCACCCTGCGGGCGCCGCACGGCGGCGTGTTCGTGCTCGGCATTCCCAATGCGGTGGGCAACCTGGGCATGTACATCGTCGCCATCCTGACCGGCACCCTGGTGACGGCGGCGCTGGTGGCGATCATCAAGCGCCCGGTGGAACGGGTGCAGACCCCGGCCCAGGCGGCGCCGAAGGCGCCCTGAGGAACAGCACCGGCGCCGAAGGCGCCCTGAGGAGCCTGAGGGGAGTGCCGCCGCTCAGGCCGACAGGGCTTCCGGCCGCGAGGCCTCGGTGGCCGGCGCCGCCGGCAGGATGACGCGGAAGGTGGTGCCGTGGCCGGGGCGGCTGTCCACCTCGATGCGGCCGCCCGACTTCACTGCCAGCTCGGCGCACAGCATGAGCCCGAGGCCGGTGCCGCGCTCGCCGCGGGTGCCGGGGGTGGAGTGGCTGCCGTCGACCCGGAACAGGCCGGCCAGCTGCTCCGCCGTCATGCCGACGCCGGTATCGCTGACCGCCAGCATCACGGCGCCGTCGCCGCCCGCCTCGGCGGTGATGCGGATGCTGCCGCCGGGATGGGTGAACTTCACCGCATTGCCGACCAGATTGCGCAGGATGGTATCCACCACCGCCGGATCGGCGCAGGCCGCCAGCGGCCCCGTCGCCTGCTGCAGGCGGATGCCCTTGGTGTCGGCGGCCAGCTGGTGCAGCGCCACGACCTTGGCCGCCACCTCCGCCAGCCGCACCGGCTCCGGCCGGAACTCCACCCGGCCGAGCTGCAGGCGCGACCATTCCAGCAGGTTCTCCAGCAGGTCGAAGGCGGTCTGGCCGCTGTCGTGGATGATCTGCACGTATTCCAGGATCTGTTCGCGCGGCATGGCCGGTGCCCGCTCCAGCAGCAGTTCCGAGAACCCGAGCAGGGCGTTGAAGGGGCTTTTCAGGTCGTGGGCGATGATGGAGAAGAAGCGGTCCTTCTCCGCGTTCAGGCGGGCGAGGTCGGCGTGGGCGCGCTCCAGCTCCACGCCGATGCGCCGCCGCTCGATGGCGTGGGCGATGATCCGCCGCATCATGCTGCCGTCGGTGAAGCCCTTGACCACATAGTCCTGGGCGCCGGCGCGAATCGCCTCAGTGCCCACCGACTCGTCGTCGAGCCCGGTCAGCACCACCACCGGCACCTCCGGCACCGCGGCGACCATGGTCTCCACCGTTTCCAGCCCGGCGCTGTCGGGCAGATGCATGTCCAGCAGCACGGCATCGGGCCTCTGCGCCGCCGCTGCCGCGCGGGCGGCGGCCAGGCTGCCGGCGTGGGTGACCCAATAATGGGCCGCCGCCTCCTCGGCCAGCATCAGCTGGACCAGGCGGGCGTCCATCGGGTTGTCCTCCACCAGCAGGATGCGGATCTCCTGCACATGCCCCTCCACCGGCGTCCATGGCGCACGCCGATATGTCACCCCTTGCACCTTACGGTGATGAACCTTTCGGATCATCGGGTCAATCAACCGCAAGAGATATGCGACTTCAGCACAAGGTCGCGGGGGTCGGTGGCATTTCTTTCGCCATAGAGGACTGGATGGGGGCGGCTGCCGATGACACCTCAGCACGAGGGCCGCCGCCGACGTGCCATCGCAGGCTGTGGCGGGATCAAGTTGTGTCCGGCGAGAGGCTGTTCGTGCGCAATACGTTGGGATCGTGCATGCGACACTTGTGCCTCCGCCCGTTGTTGGATAGCCTGACCGCGCGAGTACAGTATCCGCCGACGTCAAAGGGCCGGCGGCCAGAACAAGAAAAGACAGTGACCAGGCCGGCCAACGGCCGGCAGATCGACCCCAGGGAGGAAATCAATGTTCAACCGTGTAGCAAAGCACGCCGTTGCCGTGGCCGTCGCGGCCGTTGTTGCCGCCGGCACCGTCGGCGCCGCGCAGGCGCAGGAACGGGTGCGCTGGCAGATGACCATGGGCTTCGCCTCGACCCTGCCGGCGCTGGCCGATACGGCCCCCTGGGTGGCCGAGCAGCTGAAGGCCATGTCCGGCGGCAAGATCAACCTTGAGGTGTTCGAGCCGGGCAAGCTGGTGAAGGGCACCGAGGTTTACGACGCGGTCTCGTCGGGCAAGGTCGATTCGGGCTACGTCTGGGCCGGCTACGAAATCGGCAAGCTGCCGTCCTCCGCCCTGTTCGGCGCCGTGCCCTTCGGCATGGAGCCGTGGGAATTCTCCGCCTGGATGCTCGAAAAGGGCGGCCAGCAGATGATGGAGGAAATCTACGCCTCCCATAACATCGTGCCGCTGTTCTGCGGCACCATCAGCCCCGAGGCGGCCGGCTGGTTCCGCTTCCCGCTGGAGAACGTCGATCAGGTCAAGGGCCTGAAGATCCGCTTCGCCGGCCTGGGCGGCGAGATCCTGCAGAAGCTGGGCGCCTCCGTCACCGTGCTGCCGGGCTCCGAGCTGTTCGAGGCGCTGGAGAAGGGCGTCATCGACGCCACCGAGTTCTCGCTGCCGGTGGTGGACGAGCAACTGGGCTTCCACAAGGTGGTCAAGTACTACCACCTGCCGGGCTGGCACCAGCCGTCCACCAACCAGTACCTCTACATCAACAAGGCCAAGTGGGATCGCCTGGACGAGGCCCAGCAGGCCATGTTCCGCACCGCCTGCATCGCCGGCGTGGCGAAGTCGCTCGCCCGCGCCGAAGGCACCCAGGGCGCGGCCCTGAAGCGCCTGACGGAAGAGCACGGCGTCACCGCCGCCAAGGTGCCGGACGACGTGCTGGTGGCGCTCAAGAAGGCCTCCAACGAAGTGATGGCCGACTACTCCGGCCGTGACGCCGACTTCAAGCGCGTCTACGACAGCATGGTCGCCTTCATGGACGAAAGCGCCGACTGGAAGCGCCTCGGCTACCTGCCGCGCGACTGGCGCGACCAGCACCCCGACCTGTACGGTTCGGCCGGCCAGTAAGGCCGCGCCGCCTACGGTTCCTGACGGGCGGGGGCCGCGTGCCCCCGCTCATTTCCCCGACGACCTGACGACGGAGCTTCCATGAGCGCACCGCCCGTGGACCGCACGCCCGACCAGGGCGATGACCTGCCCGCCGACTACAGCCTGCCCCGTACCGCCATCTCCAACGTCCTCGACCGCGGCGTCCGCTGGATCGGCCGCACGAGCGCGTGGCTGTGGGTGGTGCTGGTGGCGGTCATCGTGCTGCAGGTGGTGCTGCGTTACGCCTTCAACATGGGCTCGATCCAGCTTGAAGAGCTGCAGTGGCACATCTATGCCGTCGGCTTCATCCTCGGCCTGTCCTACTGCTTCGTGGAAAACCGCCATGTCCGTGTCGACGTGGTGGCGGAGCGGCTGCGGCCGAAGACCCGCGCCTGGATCGAACTGATCGGCCTTCTCGGCATGCTGCTGCCGTTCCTGATCGTCATCCTGGTGCAGTCCATCCCCTTCATCGAAACCAGCTACCTGCAGAACGAGCGGTCCGGCGCCCCCGGCGGCCTGCCGTACCGCTGGATTCTCAAGTCCTTCATCTTCTGGGGCTTCCTGCTGCTGATCATCGCCGCCACCGCGCGGGTGCTGCGCTGCACCGCAATGCTGTTCGGCGTGCCGCGCCCGATCTGGCCGAAAGAGTAAGGCGGACGAAGGGGAATCATCGTGGAAAGCTACGAAGTCATCGTCGTCATCCTGCTGCTCAGCTTCATCGGCCTCATCTTCACCGGCTTCCCGCTGGCGTGGCTGCTGGGCGGCATTTCGTTCCTGTTCACCATCATCGCCTTCGGGCTGGTGAACTGGTTCGACGTGGACACCTACTTCCTGGACGAGTGGTCGGACTTCGCCGTCATCGTCGACCGCATATACGGCCAGATGTCCAACTGGGTGCTGGTCGCCTTGCCCATGTTCGTGTTCATGGGCCTGATGCTCGACCGCTCCGGCGTCGCCGAGCGGCTGATGAAGAGCTTCGCCAAGCTGTTCGGCGGCCTGCGCGGCGGCCTTGCCATCACCGTCATCGTCATCGGCGTGCTGTTGGCGGCCTCCACCGGCATCGTCGGCGCCTCGGTGGTGCTGCTGTCCATGCTGGCGCTGCCGATCATGATGGAGCAGAAGTACGCCAAGCCGCTGTCGAGCGGCGTGGTGGCCTCCGCCGGCACCCTCGGCATCCTCATCCCGCCGTCGATCATGCTGGTCATCATGGCCGACCAGCTGTCGCTGCCGGTGGGCAGCCTGTTCATGGGCGCCATGATCCCCGGCCTGCTGCTGGGCGTCGCCTACATGGTGTATGTGGTGGCCCTCGGCCTCATCAAGCCGGACGCCATGCCCGCCCCGCCGCGCCACGAACGCATCGGCTGGGCCGACGTGTGGGAGACGGTGAAGGCGGTGCTGCCGCCGCTGGCGCTCATCCTGGCGGTGCTCGGCTCCATCTTCTTCGGCATCGCCACGCCGACCGAGGCCTCGGGCATCGGCGCGCTGGGCGCCACCATCCTCGCCCTGCTCAACCGCCGCCTCAGCATCGACGTGCTGCGTCAGGTCTGCCGCGAGACGGCGCTGACCACGGCCTTCATCTTCGGCATCTTCCTCGGCGCCACCGCCTTTGCGCTGGTCATGCGCTCGCTCGGCGGCGACCAGTTCATCGGCGAGCTGCTGAAGGGCCTGCCGTTCCCGCCGTGGGGCGTGGTGATGTTCATCCTGTTCATCGCCTTCATCGCCGGCTTCTTCCTCGACTGGCTGGAAATCAGCCTGATCATCCTGCCGCTGGTGGCGCCGGTGGTGAAGGAACTGGGCTACGACCTGGTGTGGTTCACGGTGATGTTCGCCGTCTGCCTGCAGACCAGCTTCCTCACCCCGCCGGTCGGATTCTCGCTGTTCTACCTGAAGGGCGTGGCACCACCTGGAATAACCATCCAGCACATCTACCGCGGCGTCGTGCCGTTCGTGCTGGTGCAGCTGCTCATCCTCGCCTCGGTCTTCCTGTGGGATGACCTGGTGCTGTGGCTGCCGGCGCAGATGTACCGCTGACGCCCCGGCGTAGTCGGCCCGGTTCCGCCCATGCCCCTCCCTGTCCGTCGGGGAGGGGCATTTCCTTGCGTGGGGCCAGCCCTGCACGAAACGCTTGACAGCACATTTTCCTCTTGCTTGAGGCGGGGGGCTTTCTGTGTATAGTGGCGCGCACCTTACGAACCCCTGGAGGTGCCATGAACTTCCCCGAAGCCCTGACCTTCGACGATGTGCTGCTGGTGCCGGGTGCATCCAGCGTGCTTCCCGCCGAAGCGCAGACCCGCACCCGCCTGACCCGCGGTGTGGAGCTGAACATCCCGCTGGTCTCCGCCGCCATGGACACGGTGACGGAAAACCAGCTGGCCATCGCCATGGCGCAGACGGGCGGCCTTGGCGTCATCCACAAGAACATGGAGATCGACGCCCAGGCGGAGGAAGTGCGCCGGGTGAAGCGTTTCGAGTCGGGCATGGTGGTCAACCCGCTGACCATCACCCCGGACGCCACGCTGGCCGATGCCCTGCAGATGATGGCCGACAACCGCATCTCCGGCATTCCGGTCACCGAGCGCGGCACCGACAAGCTGGTCGGCATCCTCACCAACCGCGACGTCCGCTTTGCCAGCGACATGGCGCAGCCGGTCGCCAGCCTGATGACCCACGAAAACCTGGTGACGGTGCGTGAAGGCGTCACCCAGGACGAGGCCAAGCGGCTGCTGCACAAGTACCGCATCGAGAAGCTGCTGGTGGTCGACGAGGCCTACCGCTGCATCGGCCTGGTGACGGTGAAGGACATCGAGAAGGCCACCACCTAT
Source organism: Caenispirillum bisanense (assembly GCF_039523075.1). Classification (NCBI taxonomy): domain Bacteria; kingdom Pseudomonadati; phylum Pseudomonadota; class Alphaproteobacteria; order Rhodospirillales; family Novispirillaceae; genus Caenispirillum; species Caenispirillum bisanense. Next base: position 25,951 of record NZ_BAAAEP010000027.1, on the reverse strand, counting down.
CCCAACGCCTGCAAGGACGCCAGCGGCCGCCTGCGCGTCGCCGCCGCCACCGGCGTCGGCAAGGACGGCATCGCCCGCGCCGAGGCGCTGATCGCCGCCGGCGTCGACGTGGTGGTGGTGGATACCGCCCACGGCCATTCCCGCGGCGTGATCGAGGCGGTGCGCGAGATCAAGCGTTTCGCCCCGGCGGCGCAGATCATCGCCGGCAACATCGCCACCCCGGAAGGCGCCAGGGCGCTGATCGAGGCCGGCGCCGACGGCGTCAAGGTGGGCATCGGCCCCGGCTCCATCTGCACCACCCGCATCGTGGCCGGCGTCGGCGTGCCGCAGCTGTCGGCCATCATGGAAGTGGTGGAAGAGGCGCGGAAGCACGACGTGCCGGTGATCGCCGACGGCGGCATCAAGTTCTCCGGCGACTTCGCCAAGGCCATCGCCGCCGGGGCGGACTGCTGCATGGTCGGCTCCCTGCTGGCCGGCACCGACGAGGCGCCGGGCGAGGTGATCCTCTACCAGGGCCGCAGCTACAAGTCCTACCGCGGCATGGGGTCCGTCGGCGCCATGGCGCGCGGCTCGGCCGACCGCTACTTTCAGCAGGAAGTGCGCGACAACCTGAAGCTGGTGCCGGAAGGCATCGAGGGCCGCGTCCCCTACAAGGGCCCGGCCAGCGGCGTCATCCACCAGCTGCTGGGCGGCCTGAAGGCGGCCATGGGCTACACCGGCAACGGGACGATCCCCGAGATGCAGCGCAACTGCAAGTTCCGCCGCATCACCAACGCCGGCCTGCGTGAAAGCCACGTCCACGACGTCGCCATCACCGCCGAGGCCCCCAACTACCGCATCAGCACCTGATCGACCGCAAGAAAGCGCGCAGCCCCTGGACAACCTGGGGCTGCGTTTGCTATGGCTTCCATCCGTAGGGGCGACGGGGGAGGCGGCGGATGGCATCTGGCGGCGAGGGCAAGACCTGGGCCGATGTGGGCCTCGCCATCGTGGACTTTGCTCGCCACGATCCGCTGGTGTTTTGCGGGGTAACCGGCTTCATCGCCCTGATCCTCTGGATTCTGGCACCGCGGGCGCGATATCTTCGGGGGGAACGCCTCCGGCGCCGCCTTGAAGATCACGACCGCCAGCTCGATCTACCCCTGGATACGAAAGACAGGAAGGAGGATGCCGATGCATGAGGGCTTGCAGATGCTGCTCTGGCTCGGTGCCATCCTCATCGCCTATGCCTTCCTCGGCAACCGGCTGCTGCGCGCTACCGATCCGCTGCGCGAGAAGGCCGGGCGCATGGCGCTGGAGCTGCTGCGCGACGACCGCCTGCCGGTGCGTTTCAAGCGCGCCCTGGCCCGGGGCACCGAAGACCTGATGAACCCCTGGCGGGCATGGTACATCGTGCTGACGGTTCCCTATTTTGCCGTCGTCGCAAGGGGCCGCCGCGATCCTCTCGACGAGATCGGCGACACTGCCTTGCGCCGGCAGGTCCGGACCACCGTCGGGCTCATTACGCTGGCGGTGGTGACCAACAGCGTGGCCGCCACGGCCCTGTTGCTCCTGCAGGCGGTCGTGGCGATCCTGTTCGCCGTGCCCATCGCCAAGACGCTGGACCTTGTGGCGGCGGCGGCCGATGGCCGGCGCAGCACGCGGCACGCCTGACCGGCCATCGCGGGGTTCCTTCCGGCCGCGAACCACGGTATACCTCGCGGCTTTCCTGTTGCGAGACTCGGACGATCCATGCACGACGCCGCCCGCCTGCAAGCCGCCATCGAACTGCTGACGGAGATTGAGGCCGTGCCGCGGCCGGCCGATGGTACCGCCTCGGCCTATTTTCGGGATCGGCGCTATATCGGCTCCAAGGATCGCCGGGCCATTGCCGATCGCGTGTGGGGCGTGCTGCGGCGGTGGGCGAAGCTGACGTGGTGGCTGCACTGGGGCGGCAGCCGCACCGGGCGCGACATCAAGATCTCCGCCCGCCAGCGGGTCATCGCCGACCTGATGATCACCGACCACATGAAGGCCGACGACCTGCCGCCCCTGTTCACCGGCGAGCGTCACTGCCCTGATCGCCTGTCCAACGGCGAACTGGCCATCGCGCGCGCCATCCAGGGCCGGCCGCAGTGGTCCAAGGACATGCCGCCGGCGGTGCGGTTCGAGGTGCCGGACTGGATCTGGAGCCGTTTCGCCGACCTTTTCGGCGAGGATGCCGAGCGCGAACTGACCGCCATGCTGGAGGAAGCGCCGCTCGACCTTCGCGTCAACACCCTGAAGGGCGACCGCGACGCCGCCATGGCCGCCCTGGAGGCGGAAGGCGTGCGCAGCGAGCCGGCGCGGCTGTCGCCGGTCGGCCTGCGGCTGCGCGGCGGGCGGGTCAATCTGGCCGGCCTCAAGGTGTTCAACGACGGTCTGGTGGAGGTGCAGGACGAGGGCTCGCAGCTGGTCGCCCTGCTGGCCGACGCGCGGCCCGGCATGGCGGTGGTGGACTTCTGCGCAGGCGCCGGCGGCAAGACCCTGGGCCTCGCCGCCGCCATGGACAACAAGGGCCGGCTGGTGGCCTGCGACGTCTCCGAGGGGCGGCTGGAACGCTCGGCGGTGCGGCTGAAGCGGGCCGGCGCCCACAACGTCACCCGCCGCACCCTCACCAGCGAGCATGACAAGTGGGTGAAGCGGCAGGCCGGCACCTTCGACCGCGTGCTGGTAGACGCCCCCTGCACCGGCACCGGCACCTGGCGCCGCAACCCCGACGCCCGCTGGCGCCTGAAGGACGAGCATCTGGAAGACCTCAAGGGCCGGCAGGCGAGCATCCTTGACAGCGCGGCGCGGCTGGTGAAGCCGGGCGGGCGGCTGGTCTATGCCACCTGCTCGCTGCTGCCGGAGGAGAACCAGGGCCAGATCGACGCCTTCCTCGGCCGCCACGGCGAAGCCTTCCGCCTGAAGCCGGTGGCGGAGGTGTGGGCGGAGGTGATCGGCTCGCCGCCGTGCCCGGCCGGCGGCGACACCCTGCGCCTGACCCCGGCCCGCCACCACACCGACGGCTTCTTCGTCGCCGTGCTGGAGCGCGCCGCCGCCTGACCGCTTCCCTTCGCCCCCGGCGCCGCCCATGATGGCGGCGTCGCGCCGGGCAGGGGGAGCGTGCCGTGAGTGATTTCGCCTATCGTCTGAAGACCACTGAGATCGGCGCCATCGTGCTGGCCGCCGACCTGACCGTGCGGGCGGTCAGCGGCTCGGTGGCGGCGCTGTTGCGGGTGGCGGCGGACCGGCTGGTCGGGCGGCCGCTGCTCGACATGCACCCCGGCGAGGCGCGGGCGCGGGTGGAACTGCTGCTCGCCCAGGCACGGCAGGCGCGCGAGGCGGCGGCGTCGATGATGGTGCCCTATCCCGGCCGCACCATCCATGTGCGGGTCTGCCCGCTGGCCGGCGGCGACGACGGGTTCGTGGTGGTGCTGCACGGGCTGGACGACGGCCCGCAGGCGCGCCCCACCGATCCGCAGCCGGGGCGGTTCCTGCTCAAGCTGCCGGTGGAGAGCGGCGGCGTCACCCTGTTCCTCGACCCCGACACCGCCTTCTACCTGCAGGCCGACGGCCATTACAGCCGCGTCCATGCCGCCTCCGGCAGCCATTTCTGCGCCCTGCCGCTGGCCGACCTGGAGCGACGGCTGGACCCGGCGGTGTTCTTCCGGCCGCATCGGTCGTATCTGGTCAACCTGCGCCATGTGGGCGGTTTCCGCCGCCGCGACACCGGCGCCGAGCTGGTGATGGCGCGGCCGGAGGGTCATGCGGTGCCGGTCAGCCGCTCGCGGGTGGCGGCGCTGAAGGACGTGCTGGCGGTGTAGGCGCCGCCGTTCGTGCGCCGCAGCCGCCGCTCGCGCAGCCGTCCGGCCGCTGGTGCGGCGGCGTCTTGCGGCGGGGCGGCCGGTCCGTAAGGTGGCGGTGGCCCCCGCCGGCTCATCCTCACCAGGGATCGCGGACCCATGACCATATCGACGGACGTCTCTGCCACCGACCGCTATGTCAGCTTCTCCGGCATCGATTGCGAGGGCAACACAGCGCGGCTGCTGGCGCGGGTGTTCCACCACATCGACGACCCGCTGAAATCCAACGCCTTCTGGGACAAGTTCCGGGCCGAGGTGGCGGCGGCGGAGGACATTCACGCCCGCAAGTTCGACGGCCTGTGCCTCGTGTGCGCCCGCGTCGGCATCATCGCCGAGCTGTTCGAGCAGTACGACGACACCGAAGGCCTGGCGCTGCTGGAGCAGATCGAGAACGAGTGCTGCTGACCGGCCCCTCAGCCGCCCGCCGCCAGTAGCCGCTGCACGAAGGCATCCAGGTCGCCGTCAGTATAAAGATGCCCGGCGATGCCGGCGGCGGCGGCGGCGTCCAGGTCGCGCTGCTTGTCGCCGATGAGGAAACTGCGGCCGCGGTCCACCGGCCACGCCGCCAGCAGACGGGTGAGCATGCCGGGCTTGGGCTTGCGGCAGTCACAGTCGACGGCATAGGCGGCGACGCTGCCGGTCTTCAGGTGCGGGCAGTGCTCCCACCCATCCACATGGGCGCCGACGGCGGCCAGTTCGGCGTCGATGCGGGCGTGCAGGGCGCGCATGTCGTCCTCGGTATACATGCCGCGGGCGATGCCGGACTGGTTGGTGACCACGAACACCAGGAACCCGGCCTCGTTCAGCCGCCGCACCGCCTGGGGCGCGCCCGGCATCCACTCCCAGTCCTGCCAGCGGTGGACATAGCCGTGATCGACGTTGAGCACGCCGTCGCGGTCGAGGAAGGCGGCGGGGCGCGGGGCGGCGGCGGGGGCGGCGGTCATCGGGCGGGCTCCGGGGCAGGGCGGCGCAGACGGTCGTGGTGGTAGTGGCGGAGGTTGTAGCGGGCGGCGGCGGGGCTGTGCAAGCCGCCCCGCCGAACTGGGGCCGGGGCAGGGGCGTTCGACTCTTCGGCAATCCCCGGTGCGTCGGAGGCGCGAACACCCATGGCCGCCCGTCCCTACTGGAAAGGTCACATCCGCCTGGCGCTGGTGTCGTTCCCCGTGCGGCTCTATGCCGCCGTCACCGGCTCCAGCAAGATCAGCCTGCACCGCTATCACCGCGACACCGGCGAGCGGGTGCGCAACCAGCTCTACGTGCCCGACCACGGCCCCATCGACAGCGACGAGGTGGTCATGGGCGCCGATGCCGGCGACGGCTTCGTGCCCATCGAGAAGGAAGACATCGACGGGCTGAAGGTGGACTCCAAGCACACCATCGACCTGTCCCACTTCGTCGATGCCGCCGATGTGGACGCCATCTACTACGACAAGCCCTATTTCCTCACCCCCGACGGCGACATCGCCAACGAGGCCTATGTCACCATCCGCGATGCCCTGCGCGGCGCGAAGAAGATGGCGCTGGGCCAGATCGTGCTGGCGGGCAAGGAGCACATCGTCGCCATCCGCCCCTGCGGCAAGGGCATGCTGCTGGAAACCCTGCGCTATTCCGACGAACTGCGCGAGGCGGAGGAGTTCTTCGCCGACGTCCAGGACGTCAAGCCCGACAAGGAACAGGTGAAGATGGCGCAGCAGCTGATCGAAAGCCGCGCCGGCGAGTTCCGCCCCGATACCTTCACCGACCACTACCAGGCCGCCCTGAAGGAACTGATCGACGAACGCATGCACGGCCACGAGCCGCCGCCGGGCAAGGGCAAGCCGAAGCCCAAGGGGCAGGTCATCAACCTGATGGACGCGCTGAAGAAATCCATCGCCGACGACGGACCGGCCGCCGCCGCCGAGCCGGCGAAGAAGCGCAAGACGGCCGCCAAGGCCAAGACCGCCTCGACCACGGCCACCACCGCCGCCGGCAGCAGCGGTCGCGGCAGCCGCCGCAAGACCGGCTGAGGCCGGCGCCATGCCGCGCAATGGCCGGTCTTCCCCCACCCCGTCGCCGCCGACGGAGGCGCCGGCCGTGCGCGCCGCCGACGCCCTGGCGGCCTACGTCGCCAAGCGCGACTTCTCGAAAACGCGGGAGCCGCCGGCCAGCGCGCCGAAACGGCGGCGCAAGGGCGATGCGCCCATCTTCGTGGTCCAGAAGCACGACGCCACCCGCCTGCACTGGGATTTCCGGCTGGAGATGAACGGCGTGCTCGCCTCGTGGGCGGTGACGCGGGGGCCGTCGCTCGACCCCGCCGACAAGCGGCTGGCGGTGCATACCGAAGACCACCCCATGGACTACGCCGGCTTCGAGGGTGCCATCCCCAAGGGCCAGTACGGCGGCGGCACCGTCATGCTGTGGGACGGCGGCACCTGGGAGATGCTGGAAGGCGACGACCCGGTGGCGCAGGTGGAAAAGGGCAAGCTCGACTTCCTGCTGCACGGCCAGCGCATGCAGGGGCGGTGGGCGCTGGTGCGCATGGGCGGGCGCAAGGCCTCCGACAAGGGCAAGGACAACTGGCTGCTGATCAAGAAGAAGGACGACTTCTCCCGCCCCGGCGAGGGCGAGGCACTGGTGCGCACCTTCATGACCAGCGCCGTCACCGACCGCAGCATGGAAACCATCGCCCGCGAGGAAGGCGCCGCGCCGCCCGATCCGGCCCCCGCCAATAAGGCCCCCGCCAGGAAAGCCGCCGCCAAGGCCGCCCCCGCCCGGCGCGGCGGCGCGGCGCTGCCGGCCTTCGTGGCGCCACAGCTGGCGACCCGCGAGCCGCGCCCGCCGGCCGGCGCCGACTGGCTGCATGAAATCAAGTTCGACGGCTATCGCATGATCGGCCGGGTGGAGGGCGGCAAGGCGCGGCTGCTCACCCGCTCCGGCAAGGACTGGACGCCGCGGTTCAAGGCCCTGGCGGCGGCGCTGGCGGCGCTGCCGGCTGACAGCCTGATGGTGGACGGCGAGATCGTGGTGCAGGACGAGGCCGGCGCCAGCGACTTCGGGCTGCTGCAGCAGGCCATCGCCGACAAGCAGACCGACGCCATCCTGTTCCACCTGTTCGACTGCCTGTTCCTGGACGGCGAGGATCTGCGCGACCAGCCGCTCGTCGCCCGCAAGGACCGCCTGCGCGCCCTGCTGGAGGCGGCCGACCTGCCGCCCGACGCCCTGCTGCGCTACTCCGACCACATCGACGGCGCCGGGCCGCGGGTGTGGGAAAAGGCCTGCGGCATGCGGCTGGAAGGCGTCATCTCCAAGCGCCGCGACGGGCCCTATCGCTCCGGCCGCGGGCGTGACTGGGTGAAGTCCAAGTGCATCGAGCGGCAGGAGTTCGTCATCGGCGGCTTCACCGAGCCCACCAAGGGCGGCCCCGGCATCGGCGCGCTGGCGGTCGGTTACCACGATGCCCATGGCGCCCTGGCCTACGCCGGCAAGGTCGGTACCGGCTATACCGAGGCGGTCGGCCGGTCCCTGCGCAAGGCGCTGGAGGCGCGGCTGCGCAAGACCTGCCCGTTCACCGAAGGCGGCGCCAAGACGGAACGCGACATCCGCTGGGTGAAGCCCGATCTGGTGGCGGAGGTGGAATACGGTGCCTGGACGCGCGAGGGCATCCTGCGCCACGCCGCCTTCAAGGGCCTGCGCGAGGACAAGGACGCCCGTGACGTGGTGCTGGAACCGCCCGCCGCCACCCCGGCCGGCGAAGGCTACGCCGAGACGGTGGCGACGGAGCCGGAGCCCGACCCTGAGCCCGAGCCGGCTCCCGCGCCCGCCCCCAAACGCCGCCCCGCCGCCGCCAGGGCGGCCGGCAAGGCGGAGGCGCCGAGCTTCCGCGGTGTGCGCATCACCAGCCCGGAGCGGGTGGTCTACCCCGGCCAGGGCCTCACCAAGGGGGAGATCGCCGCCTACATGGACGCGGTGGCCGACCACATGCTGCCCTATGTCGCCGACCGGCCGCTCGGGCTGGTGCGCTGCCCGGAGGGGCGCGGCGACAGCTGCTTCTTCCAGCGCCACCCCGGCATGGGGCTGGCGAAGTCGGTCAGCGGCGTGCCGGTGACCGAGAAGGGCAAGACCAAGACCCACGTGATGATCACCGATGCCGCCGGGCTGATCGGGCTGGCGCAGTCGGGCGTCATGGAAATCCACCCCTGGGGGGCGCGGGCCGACGATCTCGCCCACCCCGACGTGATGATCCTCGACCTCGATCCCGACCCTAGCGTCGCCTTCGCCACCGTGCGGGCGGCGGCGCAGGAGGTGCGCCAGCGGCTGGCCGATCTGGGGCTGGTCAGCTTCGTCAAGACCACCGGCGGCAAGGGCCTGCACGTGGTGGTGCCGCTGCCGCAGCGGCGCAACGACTGGGCGGAGGTGAAGGGCTTCTCGCAGGCGCTGGCGCGGCAGATGGCGGCCGACGATCCCGGCGCCTACGTGGCGGTCATGACCAAGGCCAAGCGGACGGGGCGCATCTTCATCGATTACCTGCGCAACGGCCAGGGCGCCACGGCCATCGCGCCGTTCTCCACCCGCTCGCGCGAGGGGGCGCCGGTGGCGGTGCCGGTGACGTGGGAGGAACTGCCCCGGCTGGCCTCCGGCGCCCGCTGGACGGTGGAAACCCTGCCGGCCCGCCTCAAACGGCTGAAGGCCGACCCGTGGGAGGGCTATTTCCAGCTGCGCCAGTCGCTGACCCGCAAGGCGCTGAAGGCGATGGGTCTCGGTTGAATTGCGGCTGACTTCGGCCGACGCATGCGCTAAACCGGCCGGAACCGTCACGCCGACTGCGGAGGAAGCCATGTCGCTGCCCGATCTCGCCGCCCTTGCCGAAGCCCTGCGGCCGATCATGCGCCGCGCCGGCGAAGCGACGCTGGAGATCTACCGCACCGACTTCGAAGTCTTCCGCAAGGAAGACGCGAGCCCGGTGACCGCTGCCGATGCGGCGGCGGAGGAAATCATCCTCTCCGCCCTGGGGGCGCTGACGCCCGACATTCCGGTGGTGGCCGAGGAACAGGCCGCCATCGGCAACATCCCGGAGATCGACCAGGCGCCGTTCTGGCTGGTCGACCCGCTGGACGGCACCAAGGAATTCATCAACCGCCGCGACGAGTTCACCGTCAACATCGGCCTCATCGCCGACCGCCGGCCGGTGCTCGGGCTGGTGTACTGCCCGGTGCTCGACCAGCTGTACGTTGGCCACGGCGCCGGCACCGCCACCCGCGAGGTGGCCGGCGTGCGCGAGGACATCCGCGTCCGCCGCCCCGACGGCGACGGGCTGATCGTGCTGTCCAGCCGCAGCCACGCCAATTCCGAGGCGCTGGCGGCCTTCCTCCAGGGCCAGCCGGTGAAGCAGGTGATCGACGCCGGCAGCTCGCTGAAGTTCTGCCGGCTGGCGGAAGGGCAGGCGGACATCTACCCCCGCTTCGGGCCGACCTGCGAATGGGACACCGCCGCCGCCCATGCGGTGCTGGAGGCGGCGGGCGGCAGCGTCACCCTGACTGACGGTGGCGCCTTCCTCTACGGCAAGCCGGGCTTCCTCAACCCCCACTTCATCGCCCGCGGGGCCGCCGCATGAGCCGCATCCTGCCGGCCGCCGATCCCGCCACCCTGGCGGAAGCGGGGGCGCTGCTGCGGACCGGGCGGCTGGTGGCCTTCCCGACCGAGACGGTCTACGGCCTCGGCGCCGATGCCACCGACGATGCCGCCGTCGCCTCCATCTTCGAGGCCAAGGGACGGCCGCGCTTCAACCCGCTGATCGTGCATGTGCCCGACCTGGCGGCGGTGGTGCCGCTGGCGGTGCTGGACGACCGGGCGCGGGCGCTGGCCGCCGCCTTCTGGCCGGGGCCGCTGACCCTGGTGCTGCCGCGCCGGGCCGACTGCCGCCTGTCGCTGCTGGTGTCGGCCGGGCTCGACAGCGTGGCGGTGCGGGTGCCGGCCCATCCGGTGGCCCATGCCCTGCTGTGGGCGGCGGGGCGGCCGGTGGCGGCGCCCTCGGCCAACCGCTCCGGCTCCATCAGCCCGACGCGGGCGGCGCATGTGGCGGAAAGCCTGGGCGACCGGGTGGCGCTGATCGTCGACGGCGGCGCCTGCACCGTGGGCGTTGAGTCGACCGTTGTTGACCTGACCGGACCGCAGCCCGCCATCCTCCGCCCCGGCGGCATCACGCGGGAGCAGGTGGAGGCGGTGATCGGCCCGGTGACGGAAAGCGCCGGCGACCCCGACGCCCCCAAAAGCCCCGGCCAGCTGCTCAGCCACTACGCACCCGACCGGCCGGTGCGGCTGAACGCCGCCGACCGGCAGCCGGGGGAGGCGCTGCTCGGCTTCGGCGGCACGGCGACGGCGGACCTCGACCTGTCGGCATCCGGGGATCTGACGGAGGCGGCGGCCAACCTGTTCGCCCACCTGCGGGCGCTCGACCGGGCGCCGTTCACCGGCATCGCGGTGGCGCCGGTGCCCGACCGCGGCCTCGGCCACGCCATCAACGACCGCCTCCAGCGCGCCGCCGCCCCAAGGGGCGCCGGTTAAAATAAACCTTTCATGAATGACCCGGTCATGAACCGTTCATGACCCCGGCTCATATCTCTTCGAAGCGCCCGGCATCGGGGCCCGGCGCAGGCAGAAGAGGTGAACGGTGGGCAACGGAACGGTTCATGCGGCCCAGGGTGGACAGATGGCGGCGGCGGCGCATCCCAGCAAGGCGCCGCCGTGGTTCGGGCCGGCCTTCGCCCTGCCGCCGGCCATTGCCGCCCTGCTGTTCGCGCTGCTGCTGCCGACCGTTTCCGGCGGCACCGCCCATGAATGGACGCTCGCCTGGGCGCCGGAGCTGGGGGTGGAACTGGCCTTCCGGGTCGACGGCCTGTCGCTGCTGTTCGCCCTGCTGGTGACCGGCATCGGCGCCGCCACCATGCTCTATGCCGGCGTGTACATGAAGGAGCATCCGCGCATCGGACGCTTCTTCCTGTACCTGACGCTATTCATGATCTCCATGCTCGGGCTGGTGCTGGCCGATGATGCCATCGCCCTGTTCGTGTTCTGGGAACTGACGACGATCACGTCGTTCCTGCTGATCGGCTTCACCCACGACGACCCCACCTCGCGCCGTAACGCCCTCCAGGCCCTGCTGGTGACCGGCGGCGGCGGCCTCGTGCTGCTGGCCGGCCTGCTGCTGCTGGGGATGGAAGCCGGCACCCTGCGGCTGTCGCAGATGGATGGCGCGGCGGTGCAGGCCTCGGCGCTCGGCACCGCCATGGCGGTTCTGGTCATCATCGGCTGCTTCACCAAGTCGGCGCAGTTCCCGTTCCATTTCTGGCTGCCCAACGCCATGAGCGCGCCGACGCCGGTGTCGGCCTACCTGCACTCGGCCACCATGGTGAAGGCCGGCGTCTATCTGATGGCCCGTTTCGCGCCGGTGTTCGGCGACATGGCGGTGTGGGTGTGGAGCCTGACCGTCGCCGGTGCGCTCACCGCCGTCATCGGTGCCCTGTGGGCGCTGCGCCAGACCGACCTGAAGCAGATGCTGGCCTGGACCACGGTCATGGCGCTCGGCACCCTGACGCTGCTGCTGGCGGGGTCGGAATCGGTCAGCATCGCCGCCGCCATGACCTTCCTGGTCGTCCATGCGCTGTACAAGGCCACCCTGTTCCTGGTGGTCGGCATCCTCGACCACGACGCCGGCACCCGCGACCGCCGCCAGCTGTCGGGCCTGCTGAAGGCCATGCCGCTGACGGCGGCGGCGGCCATGCTGGCGGCCGGGTCCATGGCCGGCTTCCCGCCCTTCCTCGGCTTCATCGGCAAGGAACTGACCTATGAAGGCGCGCTGGCGCTGACGGCGCTGCCGTGGCTGTCGGCGGTCGGGCTGGTGCTGGCCAGCGCCTGCATGGTGGCGGTGGCGGGCATGATCGCCCTCGGCCCCTTCCTCGGCCGTGAGCGGCGTTCGGTGGCGGAGCATCCGCACGATCCGCCCTTCGGCATGCTCATCGGCCCGATCCTGCTGGCCGCCATGGGCCTCGCCTTTGGCCTGGCGCCGGCGCTCATCTCCGGCAGCATCGTGCAGCCGGCGGTTGTGGCGGTGATGGGCGGCCCGGCGGAGGTCAAGCTGGTGCTGTGGCACGGCGTCAACGTGCCGCTGATGCTCGGCCTGCTCACCTTCGCCATTGGCATCGGCCTGTATGTCTTCCGCCATCGCGCCATCGCGGCGGTGGATGCCGTCGTCACCCGCCTGCCGACCACCGGCGATGCCGTCTACGACCGCAGCCTGACTGGCCTCAAGTGGCTGGCGGCGGCGCAGACGGCGGTGCTCCAGTGCGGCCGGCCGCGGGTCTATCTGGCAGCGACCGTCGCGGTGGTGGCGGTGGCGGTGCTGGCGACGCTGGTGGTCGGCGGCGGCCTGCGCTGGCCGGCCGGCAACCCGACGCCCGACCTGCTCGGCGTTGCCGCCGTGGTGGTGGCGGCGGCGGGCACCGTGCTGGTGGTGCTGACGCCGTCGCGGCTGGCCGCCATCGGCGGGCTCGGCATGGTCGGCACCGCCATTGCCGTGCTGTTCCTCATGCACGGCGCCGTCGACGTGGCGACCACCCAGTTCCTGGTCGAGACCCTGGTGGTGGTGCTGCTGGCCGTCGCCATGCTGCGCCTGCCGCCGCTCACCCGCCTGCCGCCGCGGCCGCGCGGCACGGCGGTGCGCGACGGGCTGATCGCCGGCGCCGCCGGGCTGATGGTCACCTGCGTGCTGCTGGCCGTGCTGGCCGAGCCCTTCGACCGCCGCGTCACCGACTTCTTCGAGGCCGCCAGCTGGCCCGAGGCCTATGGCCGCAACATCGTCAACGTCATCCTGGTCGACTTCCGCGCCCTGGATACCTTCGGCGAGATCGCTGTGGTGGCGGTGGCCGGCCTGGGCGCCTATGCCCTGCTGCGCAACGACCGCGTGGTGCCGAAGGCGCCCGCCGACAGCCTGATCCTGCGCACCGCCCTGCGCGGGCTGGCGGCGCTGCTGCTGGTGTTCGCCCTGTTCATGCTGCTGCGCGGCCATAACGAGCCCGGCGGCGGCTTCATCGCCGGCCTGATCGCCGCCACCGCCTTCGCCCTGGTCACCCTTGGCCATGGCGTCGACAAGGCGCGGCGGGCGGTCGGCGCGACGCCGCGGGCGGTGGCGCTGGGCGGCCTCGCCCTCGCCCTGGCGGCGGGTCTCGCGGGCCTGTTCAGCGGCGGCGCGCCGTTCGAGGGCCTGTGGATGTTCCTCGGCGGTGACCCCGCCGCCGGCGACAAGGGCACCCCGCTGTCGACCGTGCTGCTGTTCGACATCGGTGTGTTCCTGGTGGTGGTCGGATCGGTGCTGGCCATCGTGTTTGCCCTGGAAGAGGAGGCCTGAGGCCGTGGACGTTCTGCTCGCCCTGCTCGCCGGCCTGCTGACCGCCGCGGCGGTATGGCTGCTGCTCGACCGCTCGTTGGTGCGGGTGCTGTTCGGGCTGGCGTTGCTCGGCAATGCCGCCAACCTGGTGATCTTCTCCGCCGGCCGGCTCACCGCCGGGGCGCCGCCCATCGTGCCCGTGGGGGCCGAGGCGCCGCTGGAGACGGTCGCCAACGCCCTGCCGCAGGCCCTCATCCTGACCGCCATCGTCATCAGCTTCGGCCTGTTCGCCTTTGCCCTGGCGCTGGTCCACCGGGCCCACAAGGATCTCGGCACCGCCGACATCGACGCCCTGCACGACGCCGAGCCAAGCCCCCACGCCGACCCGCACCATTCCACCCCGGAGACCGGCCGATGAGCCCCGCCATGCTTCTCACCCTGCCGATCGCGGTGCCGTTGGCGGCGGCCATCGCCGCCTTCTTCGTCGGCCGCGCCGGCGGGCCGCAGGCGGCGCGCTGGGTGTCGGTGGCCGGCAGCGCCGCGCTGCTGGTGGTGTCGCTGGCGCTGATGGCCGAGGTCTGGGCCGTCGGCCCCATCGCCGCCCAGATGGGCGGCTGGGCGGCGCCCTTCGGCATCACCCTGGTCGCCGACGTGCTGGGGGCGGTGATGGTGGTCATCACCGGCCTGTCGGGGCTGGCGGTGGCGCTCTATGCCGTTGCCGACATCGACCCGGCGCGGTCGCGCCTCGGCTGGCATCCGCTTTACATGGTGCTGCTGGCCGGCGTGTCCGGCGCCTTCCTCACCGGCGACCTGTTCAACCTCTACGTCTGGTTCGAGGTCATGCTGATCGCGTCGTTCTGCCTGCTGGTGCTGGGCGGCGACCGCGAGCAGCTGGACGGCGGCCTGCGCTATGTGTTCCTGAACCTGGTGGCGACGGTGATGTTCCTCAGCGCCGTCGGCCTGCTCTACGGCCTGACCGGCACGCTGAACATGGCCGACCTGCACGTCGCCCTGAAGCAGGTGGACAGCCCGGCGCTGGTGACCACCATCGCCATCCTGTTCGTCGGCGCCTTCGGCATCAAGTCGGCGGTGTTCCCGCTGTTCTTCTGGCTGCCGGCGTCCTACCACACGCCGCCGGTGGCGGTGTCGGCCATCTTTGCCGCGCTGCTGACCAAGGTGGGCGTCTATGCGCTGATCCGCATGTTCACCCTGGTGTTCACCCAGGACGTCGACTACACCCACGGCCTGCTGCTGGTGATCGCCGGCCTGACCATGGTCACCGGCGTGCTGGGGGCGGCGGCGCAGACGCAGATGCGCAAGATCCTGTCGTTCCACATCATCAGCCAGATCGGCTACATGGTGATGGGCCTGGCGCTCTATACCCCGCTGGCGCTGCTGGGGGCAGTGTTCTACCTGGTCCACCACATCATCGTGAAGGCCAACCTGTTCCTGGTCAGCGGCGTCGCCAAGCGGATGACCGGGTCGTTCGAGCTGGAGCGCATCGGCGGCCTGTACCGGGCCAAGCCGTGGCTGGCGGTGCTGTTCCTCATTCCGGCGCTGTCGCTGGCCGGCATCCCGCCGCTGTCGGGGTTCTGGGCCAAGCTGGTGCTGGTGCGCGCCAGCCTGGAGGTGGAAAGCTGGCTGATCGCCGCCACCGCCCTGGTGGTCGGCCTGCTGACCGTGTTCTCCATGAGCAAGATCTGGGTGGAGGCGTTCTGGAAGCCCCACCCGGACGGCGACGCCGCCGTGACCGTGACGGCGCCGACGCGGCTGGAGACGGTGATGCTGGTGACGCCCATCGTGCTGCTGGCGGCGGTGACGGTGATCATCGGCGTGGTGCCGCAGCCCTTCCTCGACCTCGCCGCCCGCTCCGCCGCCGAGCTGATGGCGCCTGAAGCCTATGTCCGCACCGTTCTGGGAGCCGCGCCATGATCCTGTTCATGCTCAACCTGTGCCTGGCGGTCGGCTGGGGCTTCCTGTGGAGCGACTTCAGCCTGTCCAACCTGCTGGCCGGCTTCGGCGCCGGCTATCTGGCGCTGCTGGCCAGCCGGCCGCTCTATGGCCACAGCCGCTATTTCGGCACCGTCTGGCGGGCCCTGGCGCTGGCCGTCTACTTCCTGTGGGACCTGCTGCGGTCGAGCATCAAGGTGGCGTGGGACGTGGTCACCCGCCGCCACCTCAGCCGGCCGGGCATCGTCGGCGTGCCGCTGGACGCCCGTACCGACGGCGAGATCCTGCTGACCGCCAACCTGATCTCGCTGACGCCGGGCACCCTCAGCCTTGATGTCTCCGGCGACCGCAAGACGCTGTGGGTGCATGCCATGTTCATCGACGACCCCGATACGCTCCGCCGTGACCTGAAGAACGGCATGGAGCGCCGGGTGCTGGAGGTGCTGCGATGATGATCCTGCCGTCGGTGGCGGAAATCGGCCCCCTGGTCGCCTTCGCCGCCATCCTCTGCGCGCTGATGCTGGGGGCGGCCATGCTGCTGACCCTGTGGCGCATCGCCCGTGGGCCGAGCCTGCCCGACCGTGTCGTCGGCCTCGACCTGGTGGCCCTGCTGGCGGTCAGCGTCATCGGCCTGCTGGCCCTGGTCCACCACGAGGCCGCCTTCCTGGATGCCGCCCTGGCGCTGGCGCTGGTGGCCTTCCTGAGCACCATCGCGCTGGCCCGTTACGCCGTGCAGCGCCCGCGCAGCGGCAGCCGGCCGGAGCGGCCGGAGGAGGAGCAGCCATGAGCATCACCCTGTCGGACGTCGTCGTCGCCTTCCTGCTGCTGTCCGGCGGCTTCTTCTCGCTGGTGGCGGCGCTCGGGGTCGTGCGCCTGCCCGACGTGTTCATTCGCATGCATGCTTCGACAAAGGCCGGTACATTGGGCGGCGGCCTGATCATGGCGGCGGTGGCGGTGGAACTGTGGGATGCGGGGGTGACGGCGCGGGTGATCGCCATCATCGCCTTCCTGCTGCTGACGGCGCCCATCGCCGCCCATATCATCGGCCGCGCCGCCTATCGCATCGGGGTGCCGCTGTGGGAGGCCAGTGTGGTGGACGAGTGGCGCGGCCGCGAGGACCCGGCGCCGCCCGAGGAGCTGGATACCGGACCGCAGCGGCCGACGCAGCCGCTGCCGCCGCCGGCATCCGGGAGTGTGCAAGGATGAGGTCTGACATGCGCGTGCTGATCGTCGAAGACGAAACCTTCCTCCGCGAGACGCTGGAGCAGACCCTGCGGGGCGCCGGCTTCATCGTGGAAGGCTGTGACGATGGTCTGGTGGCGGAGCGCCTGGGCCTGTCGGAACCTTGGGATGCGGTGGTGCTCGACCTCGGCCTGCCCGGCCATGACGGCGTCAGCGTGCTGCGCCGCTGGCGGGACGAGGGCATCACCGCGCCGGTGCTGATCCTGACGGCGCGCAGCCGCTTCAGCGACAAGATGGCCGGCTTCGCCGCCGGCGCCGACGACTACCTGACCAAGCCGTTCGAGCCCGAGGAAGTGGTGGTGCGGCTGCGGGCGCTGATCCGCCGCGCCGCCGGCCATGCGACCTCGGTCCTCAGCTGCGGTCCGGTGCAGCTGGATACGGCCGGCGGACGGGTCACCGCCAACGGCGTGCCGCTGCACCTGACGGCGCAGGAATTCCGCATCCTCAGCTACATGATGCACCACCAGGGGCGGGTGATCACCCGCTCCACCCTCATGGCCCATGTCTACGACCATGCCTCCAGCCGCGAAAGCAACGTGGTCGACGTGCTGCTGAGCCGCATCCGGCGCAAGCTGCCGGTCAACATCATCCAGACCGTGCGCGGCCAGGGCTATCGCCTGGCCATGCCGTCCGGCTGAGCGGCAGGAGGGCCGCCGCCATGGCGCCGCCGCGCCTGTCCCTGACCAGCCGCCTGGTGGCGGCGGCGGTACTGTGGATCATCGTCGGCTGCGCCGCCGGCGCGGTGGCCCTCGACCATGCCTTCCGCGAGGCCCAGGCCCACCGCCTGACCGGCAAGCTGGAACTGGCGGCGCGGCTGATCGCCGGCGGCCTGACCCTGACCCCGGCGGGCGACCTCAGCCTCGAAGGTGTCGGCCTGCGCGAGACCGAGAACGGCACCTGGTACTGGCAGGTGGTGCTGGAGGACGGCCGCATGCTGCGCTCCCCCTCCCTCGGCGCCACCATCCTGCCGCAGGACAGCATCTCCGCCCCGCCCGGCGAGGTGATGGCGGGCGGCTACACCGTCGGCCCCCTGGGCGAGGCGGTGGTGACGGCGGAGACCTCCACCGAACTGCCCGGCGGCATCACCGCCCACGTCAAGGTGGCGCTGGCCGACCGCGAGATACGGGTGGCGCTGGCCCGCTTCCGCTCCATCCTGGCGACCATCATGGTGACCCTGAGCGTCGGCCTCGCCGCCGCCATCGTCCTGCAGGTGCGCTGGGACCTGTCGCCGGTGCGGCGGGTGCAGGCCGACCTGCAGCGGGTGGCGGAAGGCGAAGGCTCGCGCCTGAACGAGGACGTGCCGCGCGAGCTGCGGCCCCTGGTGGCCGCCTTCAATGACGTGCTCGACACCAACCGGCGGACGGTGGAACGTTCGCGCAATCTGGCCGGCAACCTCGCCCACGCCCTGAAGACCGAGATCGCCGTCCTGCGCAGCGAGGTGGCGCGCATGGGCAGCGACGCCCGCAAGGTGGTGGAGCGTCGGCTGGCCACCATGACCGACCTGATCGAGCGCCACCTGGGGCGCGGCGGCCTCGCCCGCGGCAATGGCGCCGGCGCCGCCCGCACCGATACCGCCGGCGTGCTGGGGGAGGTGGCGGCCATGCTGTCCAAGGTCTACGGCCCCCACGGCATCACCGTGCAGCTGGAAACCCTGGGCGCCCCCGACTTCCGCGGCGACCGCGACGACTTCGTGGAGATGACCGGCAATCTGGTCGAAAACGCCTGCAAGCACGCCGGCGCCCTGGTGCGGGTGATCGCCGAGCCACGCGGCGACCGCCTGGTGGTGCGGGTGGAGGACGACGGCCCCGGCCTGCCGGCGGAGCGACGGGCGGAGGCGCTGAAGCGTGGCACCCGCCTGGACGAACAGGTGCCGGGCAGCGGCCTCGGCCTCGCCATTGTCGCCGATCTGGTGGAGGACTACGGCGGCGCCTTCGCCCTCGGCGATGCGCCGCTGGGCGGCCTGTCGGCGGAACTGGTGCTGCCGGCGGCACCGCCGCAGGTGCGGCCGCCGACGCCCCATCACGCCGCCGCCGACGCCTAGGCCGCGACCGCCCGACGCGCCCGCCGGCCCTGTCCGGCGCGGGTGAGGGCAGGGATGGCGAGGAAGATGATCCACTGCGGCATGGTCCAGACGGTGCCGAGCCGGGTCAGGCCGTAGAACAGGAACAGCCCGGCAAAGCCAAGCTGGATGCCGCTCAGCACCGCCTCAAGCAGCGGGTCGTCGTGCTGCGCCAGTCGCCACAGGCCGAGGGCCAGCACCGCCAGGACCACCGTCACCGCATGCCACAGCACGGCGGCAATGGCCGCCAGCGGCGGATCGGTGAGGATGGTCTGCAACGGCTCGTGGACCTCCGGCCCGCCGGCGAAGACGTGGATGCACAGGGTAAGGGCCATCAGGGCGCTGGCGAGGCGGGTGAGGATCATGATGGGACGCTCCATACGGTTCAGTATGGTCTAGGCGAGCGGCTTGATCCTGTCAATACGCCGGCGTATGGTGGCGCACGATGAGCGATGCGGCAAAACCCAGACTGAGCGCCGAGGACTGGCTGATGGCCGGGTTCCGGGCGCTGGCCCGGTCCGGCCCGTCGGCCTTGCGGGCCGAGGCCCTGGCCCGCGACCTGGGCGCCACCAAGGGCTCGTTCTACTGGCATTTCAAGGACTTGCCCGATTACCTCAGCCGCCTTCTCGGGCTGTGGGAGGAGCGGGCGTTCGACGGCGTGATCGCTGGGCTCGACCCCGCCCTGCCGCCGCGGGCGCGGCTGGAGCAATTGTGCATGCTGGCGGTGGAGTTCCGCGATCCCGTCTACGGCGGGGCACAACTGGAACCGGCCCTGCGCGCCTGGGCCCTCTCCAACGCCGAGGTGGCGCAGGCGGTGGCCCGCATGGATGCGCGCCGGGTCGCCTATGTGGCGGCACTGTGCCGCGAGGCCGGCATCACCGCCCCGGCGGCGCCGGTCATGCTCTACGCCCTGGCGGTGGGGCTGGAGATCATGGGCGAGGGCGAGCGGGAGGCCGGCGCCGCCATGGCGGAGATGCTGCGGCGGCTTTAGCTAGGCCGGGGCGCCGGCGTCCTGATCCGCCAGCATGTCGGCGCAGCGCCACTGGCCGCGGCCGGACCGCTTGGCGTCGTACATGGCCTGGTCGGCCAGGGCGAGCAGGTGGTCGAGGCCGCTGCGGTCGTCCGGCCCGCAGACGGTGACGCCGATGGAACAGCCGATCTCCACCGGCCGCCCGTCGGCCAGATGGAAGGGCAGGGCGAGGCACTGGACGATGCGGTCGGCGATCTCCGCCGCCTGATCCTCGCGCTGGACGGCGCACAGCACCACGAACTCGTCGCCGCCGACGCGCGACACCACATCGCTGTCGCGCACCGCCTGGGTCATGCGGTCGGCTGCCTGGCGCAGCACCAGGTCGCCGGCATCGTGGCCGTAGGTGTCGTTCACCGGCTTGAAGCGGTCGAGGTCCACCACCATGGCCGCCACCCGCAGGCCGTCCGCCTGGGCGCGGGCCATGATGCCGCGGGCGCGGGTGGCGAAGGACAGCCGGTTGGGTAGGCCGGTGAGCACATCGTGATGGGCGAGATGGCTGATGCGGCCGTGCATGCGCGCCACCGCCCGCGCCACCGATCCGATCTCGTCCCGCCGCCGCACCGGCAGGCCGGCGGCCTCGGTCTCCTGGCCGTCGCCGAGGCGCGCCACCGCCTGCTTCAGGGCCAGCAGCGGCCGCACGATCAGCACCTGCAGGGTCACCCCCAGCAGCCCGACGATGGCCAGGATGGCGGTGACGGCGATGCCCCAGGCGGTGTTCAGCGTCTCCCGCGCCGCCGCCATCAGGTCGCGCGGCTGCCGCGCTTCCAGCACCAGGGCGGGACGGCCGCGGATGTCGCGCAGGGCGACCGTGGTGGTGATGGTGCGGTCGTCGACGATGGTGACCTGCACGTCCTCCACCGGCGCGCTGCGGCTGCCGGCGGTGGAGCCGGCGCCTTCCGGCAGTCGCAGGGCGGTGAGGTTGAGGCGCAGGCGGGCGGCCAGGGCCTCCACCACCGTCTCGTCGAGCCGCCGGGCCATGACGATGGCCCCCTGCGGCGGCAGGGTTTCGGTGGTGTCGGTGATGGGGCGGGTGGCGACCAGCATCACCTCCCCCTGCCAGCGCCACAGCCCGATCACCCGGCTGCCGACCCGCGGCACATGCACCAGCGCCGGCTGTGCCACCGGCAGGCCGATGGGCAGGCCCTCGGCCGGCAGCAGCTCGTCGCCGTCGTCGCCGGCCAGGCGGCCGCTCCAGATCACCCGGCCGTCGGCATCGGTGAACAGCATCAGGTCGATGCCGAGCACGTGCAGGGCGCTCGGCTGCAGGTTGGCCTGGGCGTAGGCGTCGTTCCATTCGCGGGCGAAGGCGACGCTGTCGTCCCACGAGGCCCAGTCGCGCACCAGCTTGTCCAGGCTGTCCAGTTCCGCCCGCACCGCCTCGCCGACACGGGCGCCGGCCAGTTGCGCCTCGCGCCGTTCCAGGCGGGAGAAGGTGGGCTCGACCACCGCCGACAGGATGGTCGCAAGGGTCAGGATCAGGGCCAGCAGTCCGGCAAAGAACAGGGTGGCCGCCCGCGCCTGGATGGTGTTCAGGAGTGAGAGCAAGATTTCGGTATCTCCCCAGGCGCCCGGTGGGAGGGGCGTTCCCGTGTCATGGTTGCCCACGATCTTGTGGATGGGTTCACGCCCACTCTACGCCGGGTGCGCGGGAACGTTCCTGGGAATATGGGATGCGGCGGAATACCCTTTGGTCTATTCGTCGCGAGTCGGATACACCTGTGCCGTGGCAGAACTACTTGCTGGGACTGGTGTTCACTCGCCAGCATTATCCGGCCGAAGAAGGTTAGGAGCGGTGAAGTCTTATCACCTTTTTCCATCTTCCTTTTCTAATGCGCCTGAGTTCTCCAGCCGGAGGTGGGCAGAGGGAGTTTTTCTTACGGAGGTTGCTGCCATGCCAGCCAAGGGGCTCCATCCGACGGAGAGTCTTATGGCGGTATGATTATCTTAATGGGACCTTCGTATCATCCGTTCTATGCAATAGGCCATACGTCCGGCGCTTTTGCTTCGACGGGTCAAAGTTGACTGTTAAGGTTGGCCGAAACGCACCCGAGTGCCGACTACTCCTGATGAACAACCTGCCGCCCGTTCCATGCGGTGCGGCCTGCGGTGAGCCATGGATCGTCCGGTGTCCGCGCCGTCCACATTCCCTGTCGGCCGTCATGCGCCGTCCCTGCGGGCGGCGGTCCGTCGCCGGCTGCCCCTGCTGACGCTGCTTCTGTGCCTTGTGGTCGGCGGGGCGCTGACCGAATGGGTCACCAACCTGGCCGAGGAGCGGGTGGAGGAACAGCGGGCGGCCGCCGCCAGCCTGTTCCTCAGCGGCGTGCGGGCGCGGCTGGAAGGGGCGGTCGGGCTGGTGGAGACGGTGGGCGAGCAGGTGGCCAACGCGGTGCGCCAGCGGCCCTTCCTCACCCAGGACGATTTCGTCACCGTGGCGGCGGAGGCCCGCAAGGCGGTGCCGCTGATCCGCCACATGGCGCTGGCGCCCGACAACGTGGTCAGCATGGTGCATCCGCTGGCCGGCAACGAAAGCGCCCTCGGCCTGCGCTACCAGGACGTGCCGGACCAGTGGGCGACGCTGGAGGAAGCGCGCGATCTGGCCCGCAACGTCCTCAGCGATCCGGTGCGGCTGGTGCAGGGCGGGTCCGCCTTCATCCTGCGCATTCCCATCTTCGTCCGCCGGCTGCCCTACCACCCCGATTTCCCCATGCGCTACTGGGGCGTGCTGTCGGTGGTGGTCGAGCATGATGCCCTGGTGGCGGTGGCCGGGCTGGCCGATCATGCCCTGCCGCTCGACATCGGCTGGCGCAGCGAGGGGCACTTCGGCCACCCCGACGGCATCATCGACGGCCCGCCGGAAGCCTTCGGGCCCGGCGCCATCACCCTGCCGGTGCGCATCCCCGGCGGTGCCTGGACGCTCGCCGCCCGGCCGCAGGCGGTGGGGGCGCCGGAGGCGATGCTGGTGCGGCTGGTGGGGTGGAGCGTGACGGCGCTGGTGGCGGCGCTGTTCTTCGTCGCCCTGCGCGCCCATCGCCAGGCCGCCGACCTCGCCCTGCGCGACCACCTGACCGGCCTGCCCAACCGCCGCCTGCTGCTGGAACGGCTGGAACAGCTGGTCGCCCTCAGCGACCGCACCGGCACGCGCTTCGCCGTGTTCTACTTCGACCTCGACGGCTTCAAGCCGGTCAACGACCGCCATGGCCACCGCGCCGGCGACCAGCTGCTGATCGAGGTCGGCGCCCGCATCAACGGCGTCATCCGGCGGTCCGACACCCTGGCGCGGGTGGGCGGCGACGAGTTCGTGCTGGTGTCGGCCGAAACCGCCACGGTGGCCGAGGCGCGCCTGCTCACCGGTCGTATCCGCGGCGCCATTGCCGAGCCCTTCCGCATCGAGGGCGACGACATCCGCCTCGGCACCAGCGTCGGCTGCGTCATCTACCCCACCGACGCCGACAGCATCCACGCCCTGCTGGAAGAGGCCGACGCCCGCATGTATGCCGACAAGGCTGCCCGCAGCGGCGCCGCCGCCGTAACCGGCCGCCACGACGCCGGCGCCGCCGCCTGAGCCGCCGTCACAGCCAGCCGCGGCGGCGGAAGTAGCCGATGGGCAGCACCGCCGACAGCACCATCAGGCCGAGCGCGAAGGGGTAGCCGAAGGGCCACGACAGTTCCGGCATGATCTCGAAGTTCATGCCGTAGATGCTGGCGATCAGCGTCGGCGGCATGAAGGCCACGGCCACCACCGAGAAGGTCTTCACGATGTTGTTCTGCTCGATGTTGATGGCGCCGAGCGTCGCATCCAGCAGGAACCCCACCCGCGCCGCCTGGAAGTTGTCGTGTTCGGCCAGCGACTGGATGTCGCGCTGCAGGGTCTTGAGGGTGCGCTTCTGCTCGCCGCTGAGGTCGGGCCGCGTCGCCATCACATAGGCCACCACCCGCGACAGGCCGGCGAGGCTGTCACGCACCTTGCCGGCCAGGTCGCCGGCCTTGCCGATGCCGCGCAGCACCTCCTGCAGGTCGCGTTCGGCGGGCGGGCGGCGGCGGTCCTTGCGCGGGGCCTTGCTTTCCTGCGGCCAGGCGCGGTCGAAGATGTCCTGCGACAGCCGTTCCAGCCGCTGGGCGATCTGTTCCAGCACGTCGGCGGTGCGGTCGATGAGGGTGTCGAGCAGCCCGATCAGCACCGCCACCGGGCTGCCGCCCAGTTGCGGCGCCCGGTGCAGGCGGTCGGTGAAGATGCCGATGGACTTGGGCTCGACATAGCGCAGCGTCACCAGCGCCTGCGGCGCCAGCACCAGGGTGAGCACGCCGGCCTCCGGCGCCTCGGTCTCGGCATAGGCGACGACGCTGGTGGTCATGTACAGGCTGCCGCCGTCCTCGTAGAGCCGGCTGGAGGCCTCGATCTCCACCATGTCCTCGTGGGTCGGCAGGTCGATGCGCAGGGCAGCCGCCAGGGCGGCCCGTTCCTCCGGCGTCGGGTGGAGGACGTCGATCCAGGTGGCGCCTTCGGGCAGCGGGTCGCCCGGACCCATGATGCGCCGGTGGATGGCGCCGGCGCGGAAACAATAGGCGACGATCACGGTAGCGGAAACCTCCGGTCCTGCAGGTGCTCCAGGATGACCGTGCGGCCGTCCGGGAGCAAGCTGCAAGGCCGTGACCGCCGCCTGCCTGCCGTCGCCGGGTCAGGCGGCGCGGCTGTAGGTCTTGCCGCCGGCGATCTCCTCCGCCAGGGCGTCGACGAAGGCGGGGATGTCGTCGGGCTTGCGGCTGGTGACGATGCCCTGGTCCACCACCGCCTCGGCGTCCTCCACCTGCGCGCCGGCGTTCTTCAGGTCGGTGCGGATGGACTGGTAGCTGGTCATGCGCCGGCCCTTGGCGATGCCCGCCTCGATCAGCATCCACGGGCCGTGGCAGATCGCGCCGATGGGCTTGCCGGAGCGGTTGAAGGCCTGCACGAACTGCACCGCCTTGGGCTCCGCCCGCAGCAGGTCGGGGTTGATCTGGCCGCCGGGGATGACCAGCGCGTCGTAGTCGTCGGGCTTCACGTCGTCGAGCAGCTTGTCGACCGCCACCGACTTGCCCCAGTCGTCCTTGTCCCAGCCGCGCAGCTCGCCGGACTTCAGTGACACCACATGGACGGTGGCGCCGGCCTCCTTGAACTTCGCCCGCGGTTCCAGCAGTTCCGATTGCTCGAAGCCGTCCATGGACAGGATGGCGATGGTCTTGCCGTTGAGCGTCCGCATGCGGATCCTCCTTTGGTGTTGGATCGGATGTGCGGGGTCAACGCGCCCCCGCCGGGCGGCGTTCAGGCCGCTTCCCTGGTGACAACGGCGGCCGGCGCGGTAAAACTGCCTGCGACCAACGTGTGGGAGGCTGCCTTGAACGGATTGCAGAGCGGCTACTGGCAGGACCTGACGACCGAGGACTTCGCC
Source organism: Caenispirillum bisanense (assembly GCF_039523075.1). Taxonomy (NCBI): domain Bacteria; kingdom Pseudomonadati; phylum Pseudomonadota; class Alphaproteobacteria; order Rhodospirillales; family Novispirillaceae; genus Caenispirillum; species Caenispirillum bisanense. Next base: position 1,020 of record NZ_BAAAEP010000027.1, on the reverse strand, counting down.
ACCGTCGACCCGGAGCGGGTGATCGCCCTGCTGCCGGTGGCGGCCATCGAACAGCACGGGCCGCACCTGCCGCTCTACACCGATGCCTGCCTGAACGAGGGCATCGTCGCCCGCATGCTGGAACTGCTGCCGGAAACCCGCACGGTGCTGGTGCTGCCCACCCTGCCGGTCGGCCATTCCATCGAACACGCCGGCTTTCCCGGCACCCTGACCCTGTCGGCCGAGACGCTGATCGCCCTGTGGACGGAGATCGGCGCCAGCGTCGCCCGCACCGGCATCCGCAAGCTGATCCTGTTCAACACCCACGGCGGCCAGGGGCAGATCGTCGACATCGTCGCCAGCCGCCTGCGCGACCGCTTCCGCATGCTGGTGGTGCGGGCCAACTCCTACCGCCTGGGGGTGCCGCCCGACCTCTTCCCCGAGGAGGAACTGACATTCGGCATCCACGGCGGCGGCGTCGAGACCAGCATGATGCTGCACCTGCGCGCCGATCTGGTGCGGACCGAGTTCGTCGCCCGTTTCCCCTCGCTGGCCGAGGACCTGGCCGCCGACTGCGAGCAGCTGCGGTCCGACAAGCCGGTGGGCTTCGCCTGGGCGGCGCAGGATCTCAACCCGGAAGGGGCCATGGGCGACGCCGAGGATGCCGATGCCGAGCGCGGCGCCCTGCTGGTGGACCATATCGCCCGGGGGCTGGTCGAGCTGGTGGCGGATGTGGAGGCCTTTCCGCTCCACCAGTTGCGGGTCGGCCCGGCGGAAATCGCCTGATTCCGCTCACGCCCCCTGTCGCCGGCGGCGCAGCAGCCACAGGGTGTCGAGGGTGAAGCTCAGCAGCAGCGTCAGCACCGCCGTGCCGGCCAGCAGCAGGGCCGCCTGCACCGGCAGCGCCGGCGGCGGCGCCAGGGCGGCGAACAGCAGCGCGGCAGACAGGGCGCAGTCCCGCCGCCGCCGCGACGACGCCGGCAGCGCCGGCGGCAGGCGGCTCAGCAGCAGGGCGGCGGCGACGCCGGCATAGCGGGCGAG